>JADFQT010000154.1 GCA_022561675.1 Chloroflexota bacterium | reverse complement strand
ATATTGAGGGAGCCCTTCGGCTCGGTTCAGGATAAACACCGCGACCGAGAAATCTTAGAGGTGTATAAGGAGCCATCGTTCATGGTTCGACAAGCTTTCAAGTAACTGCTCCAGTTACTGTCCGATGTCCGGTCCGCATTTGCGGCCATAGCGCTGCTCACCACGAACGAAACCAGACCCGTTCGCCCTGAGCTTGTCGAAAGGGCGATTCTCCGATTTTGAATCTACTCACACACACTCTGAGACAGTTTATCGGCTGGTCGTTTAGCTGACGTTCCCCTCTCCGAAGGCCCGCGACACCTGCTCCCTGAAATCGGTCTCGTACCGCTGCAGCCTGCCTTGTCTGACCTGCTCGTCTAAAGAGGGGCGGCGGGTGCCGGTGGGATTGGCCGGCGCATATCCGATAACCCCTTCAGCTTCCCAGTGGGCCAGATCCGCTTCCGAATGTCCCAGCAGCTCGGCAAGAACCGTCCGGTTGTGCTCCCCGATAATGGGAGCTGCCTTACCGGGTACCGCCGGAGTTGCCGAGAATTTCCAGGGGCGGCCGGCGTAGGGTAGGGCGGGCATACCGGTGCTGGGATGGTGGGCAACCAACTCGTAAAATCCCCGTTGCCGCAGATGAGGGTCGAAGAGCAGTTCCTGCGCATCCAGCACGGCTCCCGCCGGAACGCTGGCCTCCTGCAGAGCGTGCATCAGTGGATGGTTCTGCCATGCTGCGGTGGCTTGGGCTATCAGCCGGTCCAGTTCGGACCGATGCCTCATCCGCTCCTCCGCGCTTAAAAAACGGGTATCCCTCATCCATTCGGACCGGTTTAGCACCTGGCAGAGGGATGTCCACTCCTGATCGCTGGATACTGCGATGGCGATCCATCTGTCATCACCCAGGCGGTCATCACCCAGGCATGGATAGCAGCCATGAGGGGCCATCTGAGGGTCTTCGTTGCCGATTCTAGGCGCAGTCCGCCCGTTAACCGCAAAGTCCAATAGCGCCTCGGGAACGGTGGCAGTGGCCGTCTCAGTCTGGGAAACGTCGATAAACTGGCCCTGGCCGGTCTGCTGCCGGTGGATCAGCGCCGCCATCACCGCGAACACAGTGTGCTCGGCGCCGGTATAGTCGGTGTAGGGGATCTCCGACATCATAGGGGGTCCGTCCCGATATCCGGTGATGTAGGCCAGTCCCGAAGCACCCTCAGTGGCTGGGCCGGTGGCGCCAAAGTTGGCCCAGGGTCCGGTAAAGCCGTAGCCGGTGGAGGATACCATGATGATGTCCGGCTTGAGCCCGCGCAGGTCTTCGTATTCCAGCTGGAAGTTTTTGATGACCCGAGGGGTAAAGTTCTCGGTGAACACATCGCTGATGCTCACCAGCTCCCGCAACAAAGACAGGCCCGCCGGATGGCTCAGGTCCAGGGTAATGCCCAGCTTATTGCGGTTCTGCTCGTAGAAGTTGGCCCCCCGATTCCAGAACTCCCCCTCAACGTCGTTCTGGTATAACGAGTCGGTTCGGTAGCTCTCCAGCCGCTGGCAGGACTCCAGCCGGATGACCTGCGCCCCCATGTCGGCCAGCATCTTCATGGCTGAAGGTATGGCGATGAGCTGGCCCATCTCCACGATCCGTATCCCTTCCAGGGGCGCGGCCACGTCAGATCACCCCCATGCCGCTCAGCTCCTCCAGGTCCGCTTCCGTGTAACCCAGGCATTGGCTGAAAACCTCACGGGTATGCTGGCCCAATGTGGGCGCCGGGTGGAGCCCATCCCAGGGAGTTTCGCTTAGTTGGAAGGGAGCGCCCGGGTACCTGAATGTTCCTGCCACCGGATGGTCCAGCTCCACAAACCCCTCCCTCGCCAGGTTTTGAGGGCTGGCCATTACCTCTTCCAGGGAATCGATAACTCCGTAGATGAAGCGCTTCTGGTGGGCGCGGTAAAACATATCCATCTTGTTTTTAGAAAGGAAAAGCCGGTCCAGGATCTCCCCCAGTTCTTCGGCATTTTCCAGGCGAGCGGAGGGAGTTCGGAATTTATCGTCGTCCAGCTCAGGCGCTTCCAGGAACTCCACCACCGTATTCCAGTTCACTCTGGCAGCTATACCCGGGTTGGGCAAGATGTACCCGTCGGACACCGCCCGCAGCCGGGTCAGGTCTCCGCTGTGGTTCGGTTGGCGCCGGCGAACCGCCCCGGTGTAGGTAAAGTTACTTGTAACGTCTCGCAAAGCCGACGCCACCGATTCCTGGATGGACACGTCGACCTGCTGCCCCTGGCCCGTGCTCCGCTGATGGTACAGCGCCATCAGGGCGGCGGAGGCGGCGTTGGTTCCGGCTTTGAACTGAGCTTGATTGAAAGCGTGCTTCAGCGGCTCGCGGTCGTAGGAGCCGAAGATGTACATTAGGCCGCCCAGGGCATATTCGACCATATCGGTCGCTCTGTAGTCTCTATAGGACCCGGTCTGCCCGAAGTTGGAGATGGAGACCATCACCAGCGCCGGGTTGAGCTCTCGGAGGGCAGGGAAATCCAGCCCCAGGGATGGCATGACCCGGGGTGAGAAGTTTTCCACCAGGATGTCCGCGTCCTTCGCCAGCTCCCGGAGGATGTGAATTCCGCGGTCGGATTTTAGATTCAGGGTTACGCTTCGTTTGGCGGTGTTGAGATACAGGAAGGGCAGGCTTTTCTCGGGATGCCTCTCATCTTGACAGAAGGGGGGCATACTGCGGGCCGGGTCACCGCCGGGCCGCTCGATTTTGATGACTTGCGCCCCAAAATCGGCCAGCAGCTTGGTACAGTAGGGACCGGCGATGTGGTGGGTCAGGTCGAGGACCTTTACGCCATTCAGAGCGCTGGGAGCCACCGAGATCACCTCGCCGAGTAGGGCTTAGCTTGGGCCGGACCTTGATCGGGCGACGGCATTATAACACTCTCGCCCCGGTAGTTTGAATGAGCCGAGCAGTTTTTGAATGGTAAAGAGCTGCTTGCCCCTTCCCGCGAAGCCTATGAGAGCGTGGGAAAAGATTCAAGACCGGGGTAATCCCTCCCTTCGACAAGCTCAGGGCGAACGGGTCTGGTTTCGTTCGTGGTGAGCAGCGTTATGGCCGCAAAAGCGGACCGGACATCGGACAGTAACTGGAGCAGTTACTTGAAAGCTTCTCGAACCATCAACGATTGCTTCTCGCACACCCTCCGAAACTCACATTGCCTTAAATATCATCGACGATTCGGATTTTTCTCCCAACATCTGCCCCCGCCCGCTAAAATGCCCCCGTCGGCTTCTTATGTTACCTCCGGCTAGGCGTTCTGGCGACGTTTTTAGGCCGGTTTAAAGATCTGGCCAAAAATGACCGGTTATTTAGAAGTGGGCTGGATAAGACCAGCAACTCCCTTTGTTGCTGGTTCGGGTCCGCTCCTTTAGTATGTGGCCACCTCGTCAACCAGGTGATACCAGCAGCACAGGACGGGTGGTTGCACCCAGGTGGTTGTAAGATGAAGATCTTGGTAGCCGACAATGACCCAGGGACCATAGAAGCGGTGGGGATTTGCCTCTCCCTCCGCTGGCCCCATGGTGAAATGTGTTTCCCAGAAGACCGGGAAGATTTGCTGAATCTGGTCAGCCATGAAGCTCCGGATCTGGTGGTGCTGAATTCCAGCTTGTACGGCGGTTCCGGCTATAGCATTTGCCGGGAGATTCGCGCTTTCTCCGCCGTACCGGTGATTATGACCATTCCCACTGATGATGAAGAGGACCTGATTCGAGCCCTGGATGCCGGCGCTGATGATTGCATGGACCAGCCGGTGGGCGCTCAGGAATTATTGGCACGCATGGTCGCCATCTTCAGAAGGACTCAACGATTGCCCCTGGTCAAGAGTTCTCGACCCTTTATTTCCGGCCACTTGTATATAAATTTTGACGCCAATGAAGTCAGAATGGGCGGAGAGGAGGTGAAGCTTACCTTCACCGAGTTTGAACTATTGCGCTGTCTAGTCAACAACCCCAAGAGGGTCATGTCTCACTCGCAGCTGGCCTGCATGGTGTGGGGAGAGGAGGATGAGGGCTCGCGCAACTCTTTGAAAGTGCACATTCAGCATCTGCGGCAGAAGCTGGGCGAGTCGGGTAAGCCGAGATACATTCTCAGCGAACGGGGTTGCGGCTATAAATTTGCGGCCTGACCAGATACCTGGCGGATAGACCCCGCCGGATTCTTGCAACTCCCCGTCTCGACAGCGGGGAGTTTTTGATTGGGCGGCCCGGGACTAATGAGCCTTTAACATATAAATAAACACCGTTGGAGCAGCCACCTTTCGGGGAAATCCCCCTATATCCCCCTTTGCAAAGGGGGACTGAGGGGGATTTGGATCTCACAAGTTCAATCATTTCGTTCAGGGTCGATAACCCGGAATCGAATCCCCCGGGAATCGTGTTATACTCCCGCTGTTTTCCCAAACCGGGTGGCTCAGCCAATTCGCGCTTCTCCAGGCAATCCTTGGTAAATCCGGCGGACTTCGAGGGTGTGGAATGAACACTGTAGATCTGATCGCGGAAATACTGAAACGAGAAGGTGTGGAGTATCTCAGTTGCTTCCCCACCACTCCGGTAATCGAATCAGCGGCGGCCGCTGGCATTCGGCCCATAATCTGCCGCCAGGAAAGAGTGGGGGTTGGGATTGCCGACGGCTACAGCCGGGTGACCAACGGGGACAAAATGGGCGTGTTCGCCATGCAATCCGGACCCGGCGCCGAGAACGCCTACGCCGGGGTGGCCACCGCCTATTCCGACTCCACACCCATTCTTCTGCTGCCCACCGGCCATCCTCGGGAGCGTCAGGGTATCCTACCCCATTTCAGCTCGGCGACCAATTATGCGGGTGTGACCAAGAATGTGGAGCTAATCAACGCCCCCAATCGCACCTCAGAGGTAATGCGGCGCGCCTTCGCCGGGCTATACCAGGGCCGGCCCGGTCCGATGATGGTAGAAATCCCCTCGGATATCGCTTTGGAAGAGGTGGCGGAGGAGACGATCTTCTGGGGCAAGACCTTCAAACATTTGGGATCGGAGGGTAATCCCCGGGATGTAGAGGCGGCGGCCCAGGCCTTGTGCAGCGCCAAATACCCGGTGATCCATGCCGGGCAGGGGGTGTTGTACGCCGGCGCCAGCGAGGAACTGGTGGAACTGGCGGAGCTGCTGTCGGCGCCGGTAATGTCCACCCTGCTGGGCAAGAGCGCATTTCCGGAGACCCATCCTTTAGCCTTGGGCAGCGGCTCCGGAGTCATGTCCGGTCCGCTGCATCACTTCATGCGGCGTGCCGACCTGGTTTTTGGCATCGGCTGCAGCTTCACTAGGCATGGCATGTCCATGAATATCCCTCCGGGCAAGACGATGATTCAGGCCACCAACGATCCCCGGGATATCAACAAGGACTATAACATCGACTATCCTATTGTCGGGGACGCCAAGTTGGTGTTGGGGCAGATGATAGAGGCCTGCCGGGACCTGGTGGGCGAGCGAAGAAAGGGGGATCAATCTACGCCGCAGGAGATAAAATCGGAGCGAGATGCCTGGCTCAACGATTGGAGAGACAAGCTCAGCTACCGGGGCCAGCCGATTAATCCCTACCGGGTTATTTGGGAGTTTATGCACACCATTCCTCCCCAGGACGCCATCATCACCCACGACTCCGGCAGTCCTCGGGACCAGATCATGCCCTTCTACCGTACGGAGGGTGCCAGAAGCTACCTGGGATGGGGCAAGTCCCACGGCCTGGGCACCGGACTGGGGCTGATCATCGGGGCCAAGCTGGCTAAACCAGAGAAGGTTTGCGTCAACTTCATGGGGGATGCGGCCTTCGGCATGACCGGCCTGGACTTCGAGACGGCGGCTCGGGCGGGCGTCCCTATCATAACCGTCGTGCTCAACAACTCCACCATGGCGGTGGAAACGGAGTCCATGGCCACCTCCCACGAGCTATTCGGGACCAGGGACCTGGGAGGCAATTACGCCGACATGGGGCGGGCGATGGGCGGACACGCCGAGCGCATTGAAGACCCGGAGGATATTCGACCGGCCTTCCAGCGGGCCCGCCAAGTGACCGAAGACGGTAAGCCGGTCCTGTTGGAGTTCATCACCAGCTCAGAGGTCAACACCTCCCACAAGCGGGCCTTCTAAACCAAAGCCAAAGTGGAATCGACATCGACACCGGATTTGGCAGCGCTGCCAACACCGTCATTCCGGCGAACGCCGGAATCCAAGGAACAGTGCAGAATGTACTTTCCTGGACACCGGCTTACGCCGGTGTGACGAAGGATTTTGCTCCATCAGGTTGCGGAAACTAACATACTGCCGATTGCCGAAGCAAACTTTGGGGTTTAGCTGAATGTAGTTTTCACCTTGGTGTTATTTAAGAGGCGGGCTTGATCCGGGCCTCAAAAACCGGCCGGCCCCCGCATTTCCGA
>JADFQT010000153.1 GCA_022561675.1 Chloroflexota bacterium | reverse complement strand
AAGGTCTAAATGCAGTATCATATATTAAAGAGCTGCTAAGTAATAATGAATATGGTGATATGGCCTATTGAATTCAATCGGTTATTGTGAGATATTTTGTGTTAGGATCTCAATAAGCATAATCGTTAGTGTGTGAACAAACAGTACCAAGTAAATTCTCTAATTAAGTTAAATTTAAAGAAATCTCCTAAATACACTTATAACTACTATAAGTACAAATTTATTGACTAACATATAATATATAAAAAGCGTATATCTTATACCGTTGATAGTTTTGATTCTAATTATTTAAGTTATCACAATGTAGTTAAAAAATTTAATTACTGGGAGCACTACAAGTGGAATTTGGGCGCTCCCCGGCGTTTGGAGGCGGAGAAACGGGGTCTTACCCAGTTCATGGTGCCCAACGAGCAGATGCGTCCCCGGGGAGCTCCGGACCGGGAGGCCCGGCGGGACCTGTTCTGGTCGCTGGAAGAGCGCTCTGAAGCGCAAAACCGGCGCAGGCAGGGTCCCGGCGCCATTGGCACGCCGGGCAGCGGAAGGGGAGCCGGATTTGGAGTAATTGCCGGGTCGCCCGCTTCCATACGAGAGTACATGGATGAGTACGTGGAAACCGGCGCGAATTATTTCGTCTGCGGCTTCCAATGGGGCAGTTTGACCCACGAACAAACCATGCAATCGGTAGAGTTGTTCATAGATGAGGTAATGCCCCATTACGTATAGATTTTAACCTTGAGCACCACGTCGAACACCACGCCAAGCACGACGTCCAAATCTACCATCGTGAGGAGCACATGGCAGCGGTATACAGGGTAGTAGGCCAGCCGGTGACCCGGGCGGAAGGTCCAGACAAGGTCACCGGGCTTAGCCAGTATGCCGCCGATATCGCTCGGCCGGGCATGCTGTGGGGGAAGGTTCTCCGGAGTCCATTCCCGCACGCCAAGATATTAAACATCGACGCATCTCGCGCCAGTCAGCTCGACGGGGTTCAGGCCGTTCTTACCGGGGCTGACCTGCCAGACCGCCGGGTCGGCCGGTTGCTGCGGGACATTCCGGTGCTGGCCAGAGACAAGGTGCGCTTCGTCGGCGAGAAAGTAGTCGCGGTGGCCGCTGAATCCCCAGACCTGGCGGAGGAAGCGTTACTTCTGGTTGATGTGGAATATGAACCCCTTCCCTCGATCTTTGACCCGCTGGAAGCCATGGAGGATTCGGCTCCCACTCTCCACGAGAACATGGAGTCCTACGTGGGCTTGCCCCAGCCTCTATCGGGCATCAACAACGTCTTCGCCCGCAACGCCTGGTCGAAGGGCGATATTGAGCAGGGATTTCGGGAATCCGACCTGGTGTTCGAGCACACCTTCACCGCCCAGCTGATGCACCAGGCCTACATCGAGCCCCATGCCTGCGTGGTGGAGGTCGATGATGCCGGGCGAGTCCAGATCTGGGCCAACAATAAAGGTCCCTTCATGCTGCGAGAGCAGCTTTCGGCCGTCTGGGACCTGCCGAAGGAGCGGATCCTGGTGAACCCCTGCACCATCGGGGGCGATTTCGGTGGCAAGGGCTCCTTTATGGACATCCCTCTCTGCTACTACCTGGCCCTCCATTCCCAGCGTCCGGTCAAGATGGTCATGGACTACATTCAGGAGTTGATGGCCGGCAATCCACGCCACCCGGCCATCATCACTCTCAAGACCGGACTGAAACGGGATGGCCGCATCTGGGCGCGGCAAGCCAGGACCGTTTTCAACAGTGGGGCGTATGGAGCCTTCAAGCCGCGGGTTAATTTGCGGGGGGCCGACCACAGCGGAGGTCCGTACAACATTCCCCACGTGCAGATCGACAGCTACATGGTTTACACCAACAGCGTTCCCTGCGGCCACATGCGATCGCCGGCCAAGCCTCAGGTAGGCTTTGCGGTCGAGTCCCACATGGACATGATCGCCCAGGAGATGGGGCTGGACCCCTATGAGTTGCGACTGAGAAACATTCTCAAGCCCGGTGATACATCCCCCATCGGCGAAGCCTGGCAGGACATACGAGCCGAAGAAACCCTGCGGCAGGCGGCCCAGGCCGCCGGCTGGGGCGAGCCCAAGAAGAGCGCCAACTTCGGCAGGGGCATGGCCATCGCCGACCAGACCCAGGGCTCCGGGCAGTCCACTGCGACAGTATCGATTGGGGGTTCCGTTGCGGGTTCGGGTGATGATTCCGGGCAGGTGACCCTGTTCATGTCCCTCTGGGATACCGGCACCGGCGCTTCCACAATAATGCGCCAGGTGGTTGCCGAGGCATTGACTGTTCCGGTGGAGGATGTGCGCATCGTTATCCGCGACACCGACGCCGTAGATTTCGAGTCCGGTCCGGGCGGCAGCCGGGTGACCTACACCGCTGGACAGGCGGTGCTCGGCGCCGCCAACGAGCTGAAGGAGCGGCTCAGCCTGCTGGCCGCCGAATACCTGAGCAGCCCAGTGGAGTTGATCCGGCAGGGGGCCGATGGGCAGTTCTTCGTGTCCGGTCAGCCGGAGAAGTCGCTTACCCTTAAAGAAGTAGCCGGCCGGGCCGTTTCGGCTACCGGTCAGCCGCTGACGGGAGACATGACCCACACCTCGGCGCCATCCGAGGTGACCTCCTACGCCGCGCAGGTGGCGGAAGTGGAGGTGGACCGGGACACCGGCGAAGTAATCGTCAAAAAGATTTACACGGTCCACGACGTGGGCACCATTCTCAACCCGATTACCCATCAGGGGCAGATTGAAGGAGGCCTAATTCAAGGGCTGGGCTATGCGCTGATGGAGGAAATCATCAGTGAAGAGGGGCAGGTTTCCACCCTGAGCCTGGGCGACTACAAGATTCCCACCATGCCGGACATTCCGGAATTGGAGACTCGGCTGCTGGAACCCTCGGCCGGGCAGGCTCCCTACCAGACCAAGGGAATTGGGGAGAACAGCAACATACCGGTGGCTGGGGCCATCGCCAACGCGGTTTACGACGCGGTGGGGGTTCGGATCATGGACCTGCCGATTACCGCGGAAAAGGTGCTGAAGGCGCTCAAGGCCCAGCGGGGTAAGTAAAAGCCCGCCGGCATGCCCCATATGGAAGGCTAACTTCTCGACCGTTTTCGTTGGCGGCATCCTCTACCCTTGGGGGAGAGGACTGAGGTGAGGGATTTCAGCCTCATCCCAACCTTCTCCCATCGAGGAAGAAGGAGTTGTGGTCGGGCACCGGTAAAAAGTGCGGTGCATTGGGCAGCGTCAAGGGGAATGAGCAGATTTATCGCATAGGCGATAGAAGAACGTCGGGCTCGCGGGGCCTTGTCGGCGTCGATCTTCCATAAATTGGAGGCGAAATGAGGGAAAACACTCTGAAGCAGAAGCTGGAGGCGGGACAGGCGGCCTTCGGCGTGATGATAACCTTTCCATCGGCCCCGATGGTGGAAATGCTGGGCCACCTGGGGTTTGACTGGGTGCTGATCGATAACGAGCATGGCTCCATTACCGTCGAAAACTCCGAGGACCTGATCCGCGCCGCCGAGCTGTCCAACATAGCGCCCATAGTGCGGCCGGTGGCCAACCGTCCGGAGATCATCGCCCCCTTCCTGGACCGGGGCGCTTTGGGGGTCCAGGTGCCTCACGTGAATACGGCTGAGGAGGCCCGAGCCACCGTGGACGCCGTCAAATACTACCCGGAGGGGCATCGGGGCATTTTCAGTGGCAGCCGGCCCGCCGAGTACGGTTTCGCCGGCTCCACCCAGGACTACGTCAAGCAGGCCAACGCCAACACCCTGGTTTGTCTGATGTTGGAAGAAGTGGAGGCCATAGACAATCTGGGCGAACTGGTAACGGTCGATGGCGTGGACGTGTACTTCATTGGCTCGGGAGACCTTTCCCAGTCCATGGGGTATCCGGGGCAGCAGACCCATCCGGAGGTACAGGCCCAGATGGAGAAGGGCGTAAAGATTATTACAGATGCCGGGCGCATTGCGGGCTGCAGCTGTCCCGATTCGTTGGTGCCCAAGTTCCTCGATCTGGGAGTTCAGTACTTCCACAGCAATGTCAGCAGGCTGCTCCAGTCCTCCAGCAACGAGTATTTGAAGTCCATGCGTCAGTCCGCCAAAGCCGCCGGGCTCTAAGAGCCTTGAATTTACCGCTAAACACGGTCGGAGGAGCCATTTTTGGGAAAATCCCCCTATATCCCCCTTTTAAAAAGGGGGACTGAGGGGGATTTAGATCTTACAAGTTTAGAACTTTCGCCAAGGAACGGTAAATAAGGGCGCCAGGTTTCTTTCGCCCGCCGGTCGCCACTCTAGAAACCGGGCCCTATTAAAAAAGGATCCACCGCCATGCGTAACCGCTGGGATGACAGCCAAATTCGGGAAATGGACGAGCTGGATAAGCTGGTCTACATGAGTCGCCTGATTGGGGAGGACCCTTCGCTGGTGCTGTGGGGCGGTGGCAATACCTCCATAAAAATAACCGAGCGGGACTTCCGGGACCGGGAGGTTCCGGCCATGTGGATCAAGGGCTCGGGCTCGGACCTCAAGTCCATGGTGCGCCGCCAGTTTCCGCGCCTGAACCTGGATGACATCCTCCCGTTGTTTCAGCGGGAGGACATGAGCGACGAGGATATGGTGGCGTACCTGGAAAGCTGCCTGATGGACCCGGGTTCCCCCCGTCCTTCCATCGAAACCTTGCTGCACGCCTTCCTGCCCTTCATGAGTGTCGCCCACTCCCATGCCGACGCCGTGGTCGCTCTGACCAATAACCACGATGCCGAAGCGGTGTTGAAGAGGGTGTATGGCGACGAGGTAGCCGTTGTTGAGTACCTGCGTCCCGGGTTCAAGCTGTCCAAACTGGTGGGTCTGGCGTTAAAACAAACTCCCAGTTTCAGGGGAGTAGTGCTGGTAAACCACGGGCTGTTCACCTGGGGGGACGACACCAAATCCGCCTACGAACAGCACATCGAACTGGTATGCAAGGCCGAGGAGTACATATCCTCCGGAAGTAAAAAGGTCTTTGGTGGCCCGCGGCAACAGCCCCTGGACTCCAGACAGCGGCGCCGGACGGCGGCCGCGGCTGCGCCTGCCCTGCGGGGTCTGGTTAGCCAGAACCGGCCAATGGTGCTGCGCTTCGACGACTCGCCCGAGGTGCTGGAGTTTATCAGCAGCGAGCACGGCCAGCGACTGAGCGCCATCGGTCCGGCCACTCCGGACCATCTGATCCACACCAAGCGCAAGCCCCTCTGGCTGGAGGTGTCCGACCCGGGCAACACCCAGACGGTCTCCCAGGCATTGCGGGACGGTATAACCCGATATGTGGATGAGTATAGCCAGTGGTACCGGGCCCACACTTCCGAAGAAAACCCAATGAAACACCCAATGCTGGACCCCTATCCTCGGGTGGTGTTGCTACCCGGCGTAGGCATGTGGACCACCGGCAAGGACGCGCTGGCGGCTCAGATCACCGCTGACATTTATCACCACACCATCAACGTCATCGGGTCAGCCCAGTCGGTGGGCGACTACACTTCGCTAACCGCCCAGGACGCCTATGACGCCGAGTATTGGCCCCTGGAGCTGTACAAGCTAACTCTGGCCCCGCCGGAAAAGGAGCTGGCCCGCCGGGTGGCTCTGATCACGGGCGCTGCCAATGGCATTGGCAAGGCGATAGCGCTCAGGTTGGCGGCGGAGGGAGCGCATGTCGCGGTCACGGACGTGGATGCCGAGGGCTGCCGGGACGTGGCCGCGGATATAATCGCCGCCAATGGCCCGGGCCGAGCCGTGGCCTTGCCGATGGACGTGGCCAGTGAGCAGCAGGTCTCCGAGGCGTTTCAAGAAGTGCGCCGCGCCTATGGGGGGCTGGACATCCTGGTTTCCAACGCCGGCATTGCCCCGGTGGGGGCCATCGATAGCCTCAGCCCGGCCGATTGGCAGCGGGCTCTGGACATCAACACTACCGGGCACTTCCTGGTGGCGGCGGAAGCGATAAGGATAATGAAGGAGCAGGGCACCGGCGGGAGCCTGGTATTCATCGGCACCAAAAACGTTCCCGCGCCCGGCGCCGACTTTGGAGCCTACAGCGTGTCCAAGGCGGCGGAAGTCCAGCTGGCCAGGGTCATCGCCATTGAAAATGGCCAGTTCGGTATCCGGTCCAACGTGGTCAACCCGGACGCCATCTTCCAGGGCTCCCGCCTCTGGTCCGAGGAGATCCGGCAGGAGCGAGCCAACGCCCACGGCGTACCGGTGGAGAAGCTGGAGGAGTTTTACCAGCAGAGAAATCTGCTAAAGGCTCAGGTCTACGCCGAAGACGTGGCCGAGGCGGTGCTATTCCTGGCCTCCGACCGGTCCGCTAAAACCACCGGAGCCATGATGCCGGTAGACGGTGGAGTGAGGGAGGCCTTCCCGCGTTAGCATCGTTGGTAGACCAGTTGTTAGTCCCGGTGGGGGTACCGCTCAGAGTCTTTTGACTTTCATTGCTAGGGCCGCAGGCC
>JADFQT010000152.1 GCA_022561675.1 Chloroflexota bacterium | reverse complement strand
CACTTCTCTCAATCGGGACCGATGTCCCGCACTGTAGCCGACACCGCCCTGCTGCTGCAAGTGCTGGCCGGAGCCGACCCCCGAGACCCTACCTCCATGCGGCAAACACCGCCCGATTTTTCCACCGGGCTGAACCAGGGGGTGGCCGGCCTGCGGATGGCCTGGAGCCCTGACCTGGGATACGCCGGGGTGGATCCTGAAGTAGTCAGCATAACCGAAAAGGCGGCCCATGTGTTCACGGAGCTGGGGGCCAAAGTTGAGGATGCCAGCTTGACCCTGGAGGATCCCTTTTCGGCGTTCTTTGACGTTTTTAGCACCGGCACCTACACCTCCTACGGCCACCTGCTGGAGGAACATAGACAGGATTTCACCGATTACGTCCGGCTCACTCTGGAGCACGCGGCTTCCCTTACAGCAGCCGATCTGTCTCGAGCCCTGTTGCGGGTGGATCAGGTGCGCCGTCAGATGGAGACCTTTTTCGACGACTTCGACCTGTTGCTGACGCCCACCATGGCCGTTCCGGCTTTCCCCATCCAACAGCGCCCCACGGTTATCGGCGGGAAGGAGGTCAACCCCTTCTGGGGATACCTGCCCTTCACCTTTCCCATCAACATGAGCGGGCAGACCGCCGCCAGCGTTCCCTGCGGCTTCTCCGCCGATGGCATGCCCATTGGGTTGCACATCGTAGGCCCCCGGGGCGCCGAGGCGTTGGTGTTGCGGGCGTCGGCCGCTTTCGAGGAGGCCCAACCCTGGGCTCAGCAGCGGCCGCCGGTTTCCTAAACTAAAATCCCGGTTACCTCAAATAAAATCAAACCCCGCACTGGTTGGTATGACTGTCCACGTAGACCCCGACTTGGCTGTGGTATAGCCGGAAAGGAGTCTCAGAGCGTGCCTGCGGAAGAGCCCTACATACCCTCGTCAGCTGCGCAATGAGGACTGAGGGGATTTGGACGTCCCAGGTTTAGTAATTTCTTCACCGGACCAAAAAGGGGACCAATTTACTCTGGGCGAGATGAAGGTGACCTAATATTCATTATTAAGGGTTGACAATGGCCCCTTTTCAAGGTAGAAATCGTTGACATACTGCTTTCGGACTGGGGTCATTTGTTCCGTATTATTTTTGCCATACCACGGCCCCGATTCTTGCTGCTATTCGTCTTGGGTATAGCCGCACTCTTTGCGATTTTCACCACCGGAACACCGCAGGGACGACAAGCCACCGTCCAGTCTGCTGGCATCACTCTGGGCCTTACCGCGGAGGCCCGGGAATCCCTCCAGCAAACGGGACAGGCTTTTCCCGCCTCCGAGGCCGCATTCTCGGCTTATTATCGTGTCCCAGACGGTGCTGGCGAATTCGGCCTGGATAAGAGCGCGGTGGATGAAGCTCTGTTCAGTAATCCCGGCCCAACCCTCTTTCGTGCAGGCATCGGCACGCTATTGGGCTCCGGCGCGAACTTCAGCGTTGGCGCCATCCCCATCATCAACATCGACAGTCTGACCACCTCAGTAAACCTGTATTACGACGACGACGGCTGGATCGTGGCCTACTTCTCCAGCGGTCAGGAGTCTTCCCGTGCCTGGCAAGCGGTGGAATTGAGTATAGAGACCCCGGCGCTAAGCGACCTCAGCCGGACCACCTTGTTGGATGCGATCAACGAGGTGCTTACTCAAGCTTTAAAACAACCCGCCGTGACCCACGACCAGTTGGGCTACTATCATTGGGAGCATCCCTCCGCCACCAGCTTTCTGATGTTTGCCACCGCCCGGGGGACCATCGGTTCCGATGTGATGTCCTTCGCCGTGCCCAGCAACTTTGTGGTCCAGGAAGTGTCCACTGCCATGTGGATCTCCGCCTTCGATTTACCCTGCGCCAGAACTGTTCTGGATGGAGTGAATATCACCGGCGACCAGTGCGACAGAAGTTTCCACTATTCCACGGTGGGCCTACCCGCATTTAACAGCTTATCCGCTCACACGCTGGTGCTGGAACACCTGAACCAGGACAAGGGCGCATCGGGTGCTCTGGTTATGCTGATCTATTCAGCCCCTTGATTGAAATGTCGGCCCATAATCCCCCGGCTCATAATCCAAAAGAATGGCCCGTCCCGGCGCTGGTCACCAGCTTGATCCTGATCGGGATGATCCTTTTCTCCGCAATCAGTGACCCGGAAATCGCCCAGTCTTTCCCCGACGGTCAGCAGCTAACCCACGACATTGCGATAACCAGTGTCCAGGCCGCTGTCTCATCGGTCGATCGGGGCGAGGTGGTGAAAATTGACATCACTGCCGCCAACCTGGGGACAAGTCAAGAATCCTTCGAAATCCAGTTGCATGATGAGACAGACGGGAAGGAGGCCGACGCGGTCGGTGTGACGTTGGAGGCCGGCCAGATATTAGCCCTCACCCTCCAGTGGGATACCTCTGGCGCGTCCCCAGGAGTTCATGACCTCAGGGCCATCGCAGATCTGGTTACCGATGAAAACCCCGCTAACAATGCCCAGAGCCCAGCCTTACCGATTACGGTAATCCTCGCCGCGATTCTCCTGGGAAATGGCAGCGGCGGAGAAGCACCCGCCGCTTCCTTCGGAGCCGGCTTGATTCGCCCGGAAACATTCACAGCTTCGATCCCCAATACCGAGGTATTCCTTGGCAACCACGACGCCAGCCTGTCTAGCCCATTAAGCCTGGTTGCCGTGGGCACCCAACCCACCGGGCTGGAGAGCTTCTTTCTGGCCAACACGGACGCAGAATTCAGCCCGACGGTCACATTGCGAAATCCCTTTCTTCAGGGACAGCTGCGTGGGTTGACCCATCTGGAGGGGCGAGTCGACAGTTGGGGAGTAATGGTGCAGGTCGGGGATGTGGCGCATCCGGTGGAGCGGGACGGAAGATTTAATCTGCTGCTACCCGAGGGTGCCTACGATATTTCAATCTGGTCCCCGGGTCACATCGCGGTTAATCTGCCCAACGTGGAGATCAATTCCGGCCAGACCGTAACTGTTCCAGAGCTGACCCTGCCCTTCGGCGACGCCAACGGCGACGGTCGAATCGACATTCTGGACCTGAGTATGGCTGCGGGCAACTTCGGCGCCACGGTCCAAGAGCTGAAGCTGCCCTGAACGACTACGCACACCATAAGTAATTTTCTCAAAACCAAGCCTGTCATTCCGAGGGAGCGAGGCGTCCGAGGAATCTAAGATCTGGGCCTATAATACCTCCTGAGCCGGGACTGCAGTTACACCATAGTCAATATGGTAAGGCCCATGTCCCCAGGACTTTAGACCCCTCGCGGAGTTTATCCTGAGCAACGCCGAAGGGCTCGGGGTGACATTTTGAGATAGATGCCAATTGCCAGGAGGTGTCGAGCGCACCCTCTACCGGAGCTCCCTCTACTGGAACTCCCCGACCCCGATGGTTGGCTAGGGCAGGGCGTCCCGCAGCACTTCCACCAAATGCCGGGCGCGGCGGCCGGTGCCATGCTCCACCTGCTGGCGGCAGGAAACGCCCATGACAGCCACTTCCCATTCCGGACCCTTGGCGTTAATCGCCGGGAAGAGCGCCTGCTCGCCGATCTTCATGGAAATCTCGTAGTGCTCCTTCTCGAAGCCAAAGGAGCCCGCCATGCCGCAGCAGCCGGAATCGATCAGCTCCACTTGAAATCCGGGCGGCAGCCCTAGAACCAGCAAGGAGCTGGCGGTGCCCACCAGGGATTTCTGGTGGCAGTGCCCGTGGAACATGATCTTCTTGGGCACATCCTGGAAAGCCAACTCCAGCCTACCCTGGTCCTGAAGCATGGCCAGAAATTCGTCGATAAGATAGCTGCCCTGGGCCACAGCCTGGGCCCTCTCGTCTTGAAGCAATTCCGGATACTCATCCCGCAGGGTGAGCAAACAGCTGGGCTCACAGCCCACGATAGGAATTCCCTGCTCAGCGAGGGCGTACAGCCGATCGATGTTATCACGGGCCTGCTGGGCCGCCTCCTTGACCAGTCCTTTGGAGAGCATGGGACGCCCGCAGCAACCGGCGTTCACCAGCTCCACGTCGAATCCGGCCGCTTCCAGCACCTCCACGCAGGCTATGCCGATTTCCGGGTAGTTGTAGTTCATGAAAGTGTCGTTGAAAACGGCCACCTTCCCTCCAGCAGCGGGAGCGCCGGCGGCGGGCGCGGCCCTTGTCCTCCCCCGGGAGTTAAACCAGTTGGGAAAGCTCTTGGCGGCGAAGGGAGGCAGCCGGCGCCGGGGATGGATCCCCAGCAGCCTCGTGGCAACCAGCTTGCCCACCGGACTACCGGCGGCCCAGTTGGAGAAGGGGGCAAACCGGCTTCCCAATCTGCTAAATCGATTGATGTGGGCAAAGACCTTGGAGCGAAGGGGCATGGGATTGGACTGATAATAGTTTTCCAGGAACTCATACTTGAGCTTGGCCATGTCCACGCCGGAAGGACACTCGGACTTGCAGCCCTTGCACTCCAGGCACAGGTCCAGGGCATCGTAGAGCCGCCTGCTGGTCATGGCGCCTTCCGGCAGGTCGCCGGAGAGGGCGGCTCTCAGTAAATTGGCTCTTCCACTGGTGGAGTGTTCCTCGTCCCTGGTCGCCAGGTAGGAGGGACACATGACGCCCCCTTGCTGGCGGCAGGCTCCCATACCGTTGCACATTTCCACCGCGCCGGCAAAATTGGAGTCAGCGGAAAAATCCAGGGTGGTGGCTATAGCGGTGGCTTGATAATCCGCACCGTAGCGCAGATTTTCGGTCATGGGCGGGCAATCGATAATCTTGCCGGGATTCATGATTCCCTGGGGGTCGAAGGTCTTCTTCAGCTTTCGGAAAGCATCGTATATCTGGGGACCGAACATTTTCTCCGTCCAGACCCCCCGCACGATCCCGTCGCCATGCTCTCCGCTCATCGAGCCGCCGAACTCCTTGACCAGGTCGCTGATCTCTTCGGCGATGGATACCATGAGGGCGATTCCCTCCGAATCTTTCAGGCTGACCAGCGGCCGGATGTGCAGGCAGCCCACGCTGGCGTGACCGTAGTAGCCCGCCTCGGTGCCGTGGCTGCGGACTATCTCGTCAAACCGGCGCACGAAGGGAGCCAATTTGCTGGGGTCCACCGCCGTATCCTCGACGAAGGGCAGCGGCTTGGCGTCCCCGTGGATGCTCATCAGCAGGCCCAGACCCGCTTTACGGATGTTCCAGACGTTGGATTGCTCGGCTTTGGATAACAGGTTGACGCAGGCGTAGCCCATGCCCTGGCGGGCCATATCCGCCTGCAGCGCGTCCATCTTGGAGGTCAACTCAGCTTCCGATTCGCCGTAAAACTCCACCAGCAGCACCGCTCCGGGGTCTCCTTCGATAAAGGACAGGTTCTGGGCGAATCCCAGGGAACCCCGGCAGCGGTCCAGCAGCATCTTGTCAATCACTTCCACCACCGAGGGCTTGTGCTCCAGCACCCTCATGGTGGCTTCGCTGGACTCGAATATATCCTTGAAATGCAGGATGGAGAGGCAGGTCATGGTGGGACGGGGAACCAGGTTGAGCTTGGCTTCGGTCACCACACACAGCGTTCCTTCGGAACCCACCACTATTTCAGAGAGATTAACCGGGCGGTCCCCCAGGAAGTCGTCCAGGTTGTAGCCGCTGATCCGACGCTGAATCTTGGGGTATCGGCTCTCGATCTCCGCGCTATTATCCTGGGCAATCTGCCGGACGCCCCGGTAAATGTCCGATTCCAAATTATCGCCGCTCAGCTTGGCCTCCAGCTCATGGGCTTCCAAGGGGCGGAAGTGGGCCTGAGAAGCGTCGGAAAGCACGGTGTGGAGCTCTTTGACGTGATCCAGGGTCTTGCCGTAAATCACGGAATGAGACCCGCAGGTGTTGTTGCCAATGCCGCCGCCGACGCAGGCCCGGCTGGACGTGGTGGGGTCTGGAGCGTACATGAGGCCACGGGACATAAGCTGCCGGTTGAGCTGGTCCAGGACGATGCCGGGTTGGACCCGGGCCCAATGCTCTTCCTGATTCACCTCCAGCATCTGATCCAGGTATTTGCTGAAGTCCATCACAATGGCGTGGTTCACCGTTTGCCCGGCCAGGCTGGTGCCCCCGGACCGGGGCAGCACTGGGACGCCACTGTCCCGCGCCACTTCCATAACCGCCAGCACGTCCTCCACGGACCGGGGAATGACCACGCCCACCGGCTCCATCTGGTAGATGCTGGCATCGGTACTGTAAAGCACCCGGGAAAAGGGGTCGAAGCGCACCTCGCCGTCAACCCGGCGGCGCAGCTCCTGCGCCAGTTCCTCCCGTTCCTTGCCTCGAATCCTGTTTGCTACTGCCGTGGCCATTCATCTCCCCCGATAGTTGTGGAATGCAGACTCCAAGCCGGGATAGCCGCTGGTGGCGCTAGCTTATCCCAAACGAATTTTAGGTTCAACTAGATAGTAGATGCAGCCGGTCCAAATAGCCGATCACTGGCTGACAGGCCTCATGCACCTTTGATCG
>JADFQT010000151.1 GCA_022561675.1 Chloroflexota bacterium | reverse complement strand
GCTGACCGGCGCGTCCAGCACGGTAACGCCTCTCTCGGCGCCCAGGTCGTGAATCCGGCGAATGGTCGTCGGCGAGTTGGTGGAGAGGTCCATGTAGATAGTGGTGGGGCTGCTGCCCTCGAACACACCCTTCTCCCCCAGCACAACGGCCTCCACGTCCCGGGGAACCGGCAGCGAGGTGAAGACGACCTCGTTGCCGCCTACGGCATCGCTGGGCGTGTCGGCCCAGGTGGCGCCCGCCTCGAGCAAATTCGTGGCCGCCTCCCGCCGCAGGTCGTGGACCGTTAGTTGATGCCCTGCCTTGATCAGGTTGGACGCCATGGGATTTCCCATGTTGCCGCACCCGATAAATCCTACCTTCATTTCGCCCGCTCCTCAGCTAGGGTTTAGGTTGGCCGCATTATAGCACGGCTTGCTTCGGAAGCTGTGAGACCGGCATAGGGCGGCGGTCAGGCCAGGGTCTTGAAATTGTTGTCTAGTCCAGCCTTCTTATATCCTCAAAGGTGAGCAGGAAGAACAGGCCGATGGCCAGGGCGATGCCGCCAAACCAGACCATGGCCGAGGCGATGCCGATCAAGTTGGCGGTTAGTCCGATCACTCCCGCAAAAAATGGGATGAGCCCCTGCTCGTAATGCCAGACGCTGGACACCCGCCCTCGTAGAGTATCCGGCACTAAAGATTGAATAACGGTTTGATTGCTGACGATGAAGTGGGTCTGGGAGAGCCCCATGACGATCATCACCGGCACGGACAGCCAAACCCACGGGGACAGCCCCAGGGTGAGGATCACGCCGGAACCGGAGATTAGGCTGATTAGGCAGACCAATCCCTTGCGGGTGAAGAAACCCCAAGAAGAGATGACCAGGCTGGCGGCGGTACCTCCAATTCCCATCACTACAATCATAGCGGTGCCGGTTCCCGCCCCGGCATCCAGCGCCCCGGATGCGTAAGCGGGGAGTAGCAGCAGCAGGGGACCGAATACGGCGGCGCGGGCGAAGTTCAGCACCATTAGCCGAAAAATGATGCGGTTTCCCAGGACGTAACTCAGCCCTTCGCGCAGATTGGATAGAGGTGATTTTCCAGCGGCGGTGCTGGCTTCCTGATATGGCGTGCGCATGGGAATCATCAACAGGGCCATGCCGATGTAGAGGCCGCCCTCAACGAAGAAATTCCACTGGAAATCCAGGAAACCCAGCAATACGCCCGCCGTCCCGGCGCCCACCAGGCGCATGCTGGTGGTAGACATGGCGCTAACGGCCAGCGCGTTGGCCATGTCGGGCCGACGAACCGTGTTCGCGATCAAAGCCTGTCGGGCCGGCTGAGTCACCGCGAAGGCAACGCCCGTAGCCAGGGTGTAGCCATAGACGTGCCAGATCGTATCGACCTGGCCCCGGGCAACCAGGACGGCGAAGATCAGCGCCCCCAGCGCCAGCGCTATTTGAGTGACCATAGCCAGGGCCCGCCGGTCCCACCGGTCGGCGAGGACCCCTCCCCAGGGACCGATCAGCAGGATGGGGAGAGCCCGCACCGACACCGCCATGATGGAATGAAAAGCGGAGCCGCTGACCCCCAGGGCCAGCCAACCAATGGTAACCAGCTGAAGCCAGTGGGCTCCATTGCCGCAGAGGTTACCTGCAAACAGATAGCGGTAATCGCGGTTGTTCTGTAGGGATGAGAAGGTTCTCAGGCCCCGGCGGCTTCGCATCGGCGGCCCGCCGGCAGCCAATCCCGGACTCTCCGGCTGGGACGGGGTGTTTGGGGTGCTTCCCGGATTTGCACTTCCCGGAGGTTCATTAGAGGCCATGAAATATCTAAACTACTAATCCTTGACGAAAGTTTTACCCTTGTAAGATCCAAATCCCGCTATATCCCTATTTTAAAAAGGGGGACTGACGGGGATTTCCCCGAAGGGTGGCTCCTCCGACTCGATCTAGCTAGCTGTTCAAGGATCAGCAGGATCTATCTCAAAACGACCCATGTCATTTCGAGGAAGCCCTTCGCCTCGGCTCAGGCTAAATTCCGCGACCGAGAAACCTTAGATTCCTCCCCTCCACGGCGTTCCGGCTCGGAAAGCCATCATTCTTCCTGCGAAGGTGTATTGGCGAGCGCAAAATTTACCCACCCTTGTCAGTCGGGCCGGGCAGCGTAGGTCAACCTACTTCACGACTTGGATGTAAGGCTTGGTAAAGATGTCCCAGCTGTCGGATGCCGCGTCGTACTTGGAGTTAACGAAGACCCGCCAGTTGGCATCGTCCAGGTCCGGATAATCGCTGCGGTAGTAATACCCGGGCCAGCGAGTCTCCTTGCGATGCAGTAGATGCCGCATGTGGGCCTCACCCACCCAGGTGCGGTGAACCACCTCCCAGCAGCGCAGCAGCTCGTGACGGTTCCTGGCCGCCAGGTGCTTCAGGTCTTCCCGCAGCATCTCGATCAGGGCGATGCCCCGCTCCAGAGTGGGACCATTGGTTGTGTACCAGGTTGAGGTGCCCCCGGCATACTCGTCCATTATCTTCTGGAGGCGAACCAGGGCCTGCTTAGGATTGACGAAGTTGGGGTTTACTTCCTCCGACGACGACGCGCCCTTGTGCCGGTCGAAGGTCGCCAGGGGCGCCCAGATAGCTTCCTGCAAGTTGCGGACCTGGGCGTCGCTGACGCCGGAAGCCTGGGGATGATCCAGCACGTAGTTGACCGCAGCCTTGGCCGCCAACCGCCCTTCGGTGAAGGAGCCGGAGGAGAATTTATGAGGCGCGGCACCCACACCGTCTCCGGCGGCGAAGAGCCCCTGGATGGTGGTCATTTTGTTGTATCCCCAGAAATACTCGGTCGGAGATAGATCCTCCGGGCCGCTGACCCAGGCGCCAGCCTCCCCGGAGTGAGAGCCCATGATGTAGGGTTCGGCCAGCACCACCTCCGATGGGGTGTCTTCCGGCATAATGTTCTGCGAGGCCCAGGTCAAAGCCTGCGCGATGGTCATGTCCAGGAAGTCTTCCCAGGCCTCGTCTCGTACCTGGTCCATTTTGGCCGGGTCGCCTTGGGCCAGCTTCTGCATCGCCTCGTCGGTCCGCATGTACATAGGGCCCAAACCGGCCTTGATGTCCAGGAACATCTGGTGATTGCGCAACGGCGTGGGGGTGGGTATCGCCGAGCCATAGGGTTCATACTTCCTCAGCTCATCGTCACGAGTCACGGTGTAATCCTCGCCCAGGGAGTTGGTGACCCGGGCGTGGAAGTATTGAAACCACATGCCTACGGGACCGTAACCGTCCTTGAATCGGGTGGGCACGAAGCGATGCTCCATCTGGGTCATCTCAGTACCGATGGGAATCATCAAGCCGTAGGCCGCGCCGGTGGCAAAGACGGAGTACCAGGTCCGGCCCAGACCCTCGTTAACCGAACGGGGCCGAAATACGTTGGCGGCTCCTCCGCAGGTTATCAGCACCGCTTTAGCCTTGAAAACATAGAACTTGTTCTCTCGCACGGCGAAGCCGATGGCGCCGGCAATCCGACCCACGTCGTCGGCGTCGGTCAGGAGATGGGTTATATTGACCCGCTCGTAAATATTTTCCTGGCCCAGCGCCTGGCGGGCCGGCTCGGCCGTGATGGGTTTGATCGACTCGCCGTGAATGGGGATTTGCCACCGGCCGATGCGTTCGTACTCGCCGTTGTCCTTCTTCCAAACCGGCAGTCCCCACTCCTCCAGCAGATGCACCGAGGAATCGACGTGGCGGCCCACATCATAGACCAGGTCCTCCCGGGCCAGCCCCATCATGTCGTTGACCACGTAGTGAACAAAATCCTCCGGCGTGTTCCAGCCGTAGCGCTGGCCCATGTAGCAGTTGATGGCGGACAGACCCTCTCCGGTGGCACCGCTGCGCTCAATAACTGCCTTCTCCACCAGCACGACTTTCAGGTCGCGGCTCCAGTACTTGGCTTCAAAGGCCGCGCCGCAGCCGGACATGCCACCGCCGATGATCAGAATGTCGCATTCCACAGTTTCTGTGGCAGGTAATGGCATTAGATACTCCTCTACACCTACTTGGATGCCAGAGTGGGCAGCGCGTCCACCCCCAACCAGAGAGATTCACCAGCCAGGGCCTGGCTTTTCAAGTCGGCTACCGGGTCTTCTGTGAAGCTCTGGTAGGGTTGACTGGAGCCCGCCGGCTTGGTGCGAGAGGGATAGGTAAACTGCAACTCCCGGCCGTCCCGGAATTTGACCGTCCAGGTCAGACCCAGGTCTACGCGCCGGGGTTGGACAGAAGCGCCCAGAGGGACAAAGTCAGCATAGCCCCGCACATGAATGGCATCGGTGGGGCAGAGCTTCACGCAGGCGTAACACTCGGAGCACATCTCCGGCTCCTGGTTGAAACCCTTCTCGGAACCGCTGTCCAGAACCATTAAATCGTTGGGGCAGATGTATACGCACTGAGGCCCACCGTGCACATCGGCACAGGCGTTGCAGGCATCGGGATCTACGTAGGTTGGCATAAGCTCCCCCTATATTTTTGTTCCAAACATTAAGAAACCCCCGCTGGGATGAGCGGGGGCAGACAAAAACACTCTATTTGTCCCTACAGGTACAGCCGGTATCCTCCCCGTTAAGCTCCAATTTGGGCATGGACATAACGGGTGTGCGGTTCGCCAGGTATTTTTCTCCAACGAAGGGAGAGCCGAAACCGTACTTTTCCGCGCAGTCCCGCACTACTTCCAGAACCTCGCGGCGAAGGGTGGTCGGCGCGGGCTCAACACCGCCCTGAATTATGCTGCGGATCAACGTCCCCGCCAGGTCCTGCTTCTGTTCCTGGTGCCCGCATAATCCCTCATAAGCCACCCCGGCGCAGGTTGGGCAGTACCACCACTCCAGGGTCAACACCGATTTTATGCCCAGGTCGGGTAACTCGTCGAACACCTTATGGGCGGCGTAGGTGTCGTAGTAGCCGCCCACGCCGGCGTGGTCCCGGCCAAACATGTGATGAGTGCAGCCCAGGTTCTTCCGCACCAGGGCATGGAACACCGCCTCTCTAGGACCGGCGTAACGCATATCCCAGAGCAGGGTTGAGGTGCGGTGGACGTCCTGGCGGAAGAACCCCGCCTCCCGCAGCCGGTCGTGGGCCAGGACAATCGCCTCGTCGATGTAGTCGCCAGTTTTCTTCTCACCAATCACCGCGCTGACCAGGATGCCATCGGCCTCCGCAGCCAGCCAGGCACCCTTCATCAACCATTCGTGGCCGGCGTGGGGAACGTTGCGGGTCTGGTGAGCCACCACCCGAGACCAGCCCAAGTCTTCCATTTCCTGGCGCAGCTGGCGGGGAGTTTTCCAAAAGCGGTCGAAGGGTGGATTGATTTGGGGCGGGTTGACCAGAGTGATGGGACCGGACATGAATCGGTCGTGATAATTGTAGGTCCGTTCCACTCCCGGATGGGCTGAATCGGTGGTGCCGTAGACCTGCTGAGCCAGGGACTCCAGATCGTAGGTAAATACCTCCCGGACGTCCATGGTTGCCAGCGGTTGGTCCTGGTAGGTTAGGAGCACCCGTTCCCCAGCCCCAATGCCCCGCACAGATAGATGATCTTGGGATACGTCGAACAGTATGGGAATGCTCCAGATATAACCGCTTTCCAGGGTCATTTCCCTGGCGACGGAATCCAGGTCGCTCAGGCCCATAAACCCCTCCAGCGGAGAGAAGAAGCCGTAAGCGATGTTGACGCATTCCCTGGCTATCTGGTCCCGCACCGGCAACCGGGGCAGCGAGCCAAGACCCGCCCGGTCACCGCTGGTACCCGGGGGAGCTACCCGTTCCACCAGAACTCCACCATGAGGAGACAGACTGTTATCCACCAAGTCAGCTTTTTCCCGCCCGTGCCTGCGCTTGCCTGCCCGGATTAGAAGCCTGGGTCATTATGCCACGTGGTCCCAACATACGCCAGTGTCGGATTTGAAAGCCGGGAGTTGGCATTAAGCAGCCAGTCCCATTTGGTAGGGGTTGATATACTGGGGCGGACCCTAGGGTGTCGGTAATGAGAGGCTGGTCTGGAAGGCCAGGTCCATGCAGGTTCTCTTCCGGCATCGCTTATCCGCGGCGGCACTACCCAAATACATGAGAAAACCCTTCTTAGAGCCCGTGTTCAAAGATATCCGCGCATAGCATGATTCCCTGCACGTCATTCCGGCGCAGGCCGGAATCCAGCGTAATCTACTTATAAACCAGCGGGTGGCATCTGGGCTCTGGCTTTCGCCGGAGCGACGAATACATCGCCACAGGGCCCTTCGATGCTTTTGACACAGGCTCTTAGCTGGACTTTGTACAAAACTTGCCCGGGGGTAGAAACGAGCGCCCCTGGTTAGGCAGGATAAGCTCCCTTGACCAGACCATCACGAGAGGTCAAGAGAGTGCTCACCCTGCCCGTTTCGATTATAAGGTTGCTGGAGCCCTTTAGCGCAATATTTCAGGTCAAGACTTGGCAAAAAGCCCAGTTGCTGCTGGTCGGTGCTATCCTCTCCCCAGGCAAGCG
>JADFQT010000150.1 GCA_022561675.1 Chloroflexota bacterium | reverse complement strand
TGGCCCAGTGGGCCATATTTTCCAGGGAGAGGTGCTTGCTGGTGGCGTAGGCGTACCTGGAATGAATGTGCAAGTCAGCGATAAAAGTCATTGGCGCAGTCTAGCACAGCCGCAGCGAGCCCCCGGAACTCTGTTAGAATTACGCGACCGGCCATTGACTCCGCTCGCCGCCAGCTTGGACTATTACAACACCGATCCCAACGCAACAACTTCCTTGCATAAATCTATTCAGCTACACTGGGCGCTGGCGCTAATGGTATTGGCAATCACCTGGTCGCTGCTGGCGGTCGCGTGCGGAAATGGACCCCAAGTCGTTCCGACGCAGGCCCCAACTAAGGCTGCTGCTGCCAGTGTTCCCACGCCCACCGCCAGCACGCCCGCGCCGGTGACCAAGGCCCCCACCAGCGGCCTGGCGTCGCCCGCGCCAACCCCGGTTCAAGCCTTACCGACACCTCTGGCAAATACGTCGACACCCGTTTCGGATACGCCGACGCCTGTTCCAGATAGGCCGACACCCGTCCCTACCCAAAGGCTGGACCCGTTAATTCTGCAAATTGCCGAGGGGACATCGGCCCGTTACCTGGTCAAGGAACAATTCGCGCGTCGTAATTTACCCAACGACGCCGTTGGCGAAACTTCGGCGGTCAGCGGATCGATCAGGTTCCGCCTCGACGGAACAATCGACCCGGCAGGCTCCAGGTTTGAAGTCCAACTTCGCCGGTTAAGTAGCGACGACGACGAGCGCGACGAGTTCCTCCTGGAGGAGTCCCTGGAGTCGCTCAAATTCTCGGTGGCCGAGTTTGTTCTAGAGGAGGCTCCGGGATTGCCCTGGCCCCTGCCCCAGGATGGCCAGACCGAGTTTCAGTTGCAGGGCGAAATGACGGTACATGGGGTGACCAGCCCGGCAATCTGGGAGGTGACGGCTCAATTCACTCCCCAAGGAGCAACCGGCCAAGCCAGGACCAGTTTTAATTTCGCCAAGTTCGGCATCGAAAGACCTTCGGCATTCTTTCTTTTGAGTGTGGAAGATCTCATTCGGCTGGAGCTGGATTTTGTTCTTACCTACCGATCCATTGAATCAGTCAACCCGCCGGGATAGCGAAAAGAAATGGCCGGTCTGGGACAGATCCAAAAACCAACTCGATGCGTAAGACATCCTGGAATTGCCAGGGCTATTCTTTTTGAAAGCTCCTGCAAAGAAATTAAGGAGGGATTTCTATGAAAAGTCGGTTTACCCTAGGGCATTGGTCCCGGTACCGCGGCCTCTCGGTCCCAAAATGGGGGCGTTCTGGAGTATTTCTTATCCTGGGGCTGGCGCTGACCATGGCATTAGTTGCCTGCGCCGGTAGTGCCGGGGTTTCCGGGTCTCAGGGAGCCGCCGGGGCTGCCGGGCAGGCTGGCGCGGACGGGTCTGCCGGCGAGCGGGGAGAAACAGGCCCCGCCGGCTCTCAAGGACCCGCCGGTGCCGCCGGGGCCGCCGGTCAGATAGGTCCCACGGGACCGGAAGGAGCTCCGGGAACTCCGGGAGACCAGGGGCAATCTGGACAATCGATAGCGAACGTGATTTGGATGGGAGACCCGGGATTCCGCGAGAGTGGCGACCGCCGAAATCGTAATTTCCTTCCCAATACGGTCCAGATTCGGGCGGGCGAAACATTACGCATCGCCGTCGCCGGATTCCACCAGCCCGCAGTGTACAAGGTCGCCGACGGCACCACCCGGGAGCAGGTAACCGCCGACCCCAGCGCCTACGTGAATACTGATGTCCTTGGGCCTGTGGACGATGGAGATATCGGCGACACCAATAACCGAATAGCCCTGGGCCCCAGTCCTCGCACCGTCGACCGGGCGGTGGTAAACCGCGACAGAGCACTGGGGATGGACCTGACTATAAATGAACCCGGTCGCTACCTGGTCATCTGCGCCATCCGCTCCCACTTCCTTGAGCAGGACCCCGCAGCCAATGGCGGCATGTTCGGTTTCATCGACGTGGAGGAGCAAGTGGAGGGGCAGGGAGCGGCGGACATCACCGGGCCGGTAGGCTACCCGGCGGATGTCACCGTTCGCTTCGGCGACCCTCGATTTCAGGGACGGGGCGATTCTCGCAATCGCACCATGCTGCCCTCAGAGGTGGAGGTTAGCGCGGGCGACACCATCAGGTTTGTTACCACCGGTTTCCATCAGGTGGGTGTTTATAAGGTGGACCCGGAGGCTACCCGGCAGGACGTGACCGGCGACCCGGATCAGTACGTGGATACGTCGATAAATGGGCCCTTCAATGACGGAGATATTGGCGACCCCAACAACCGGGTAGCCCTGGGTCCCAGCCCGAGGACGGTGGATCGGGAGGTTCTGAACCGGAACGACGCCATGCGCTGGGACCTGACCATCAACGAACCGGGGCGATACCTGGTTATCTGCGCCATTCGCTCTCATTTCCTGGACCCCGACCCTGGCGCAAATGGGGGCATGTTCGGGTTTATCACGGTGCGTTGAGGACTCTCCCCTCGCTAGAAAGGCAGCAACAAGGCCGGAGTTTTATGCTCCGGCCTTGTTTATTGGATCATCGCGAGAACCTAGGCGTAGCTGAGCAAAAGGTCGGCTATTTCCCTAGCTCGGTAGAGGGGGGCCTGATGACAGGCGTCCAGCTCAACTAGCTCCACATCTGGGATGCGCTCGGCCATTCTTCTTTGCATGGGTGGAGGGAGTATCTTGTCCTGGGTCAAAATGACATATGTCACCGGACTGGGGGTTTCCAAGTCTTCCCGCTGGACCCTGGTTTTCAGCGTGCGGGTAGCCAGCGGGCCATAGAGGCCGACGGACTGGACGATCTCATTCGGTTCCACGCCGTTGCACAGATAGCGATTGATCAGCGGCCTGGGCAGCCGCAACTCTTTGCCAAACACGCCGGTTATGCCCGCACTGAGATTAAAGCAAAACCTGATGTTGGGCGACAGCACGCTAATCATATTGCTGCCTCCGCCGGGCACAATGCCCGCCACCAGCACCACCCGCCGGGGCGGCACCGGCAACTGGGCGGAAGCCTTCAAGACCAGCGGAGCGGAAAATCCATGTCCCACCAGAACCAGATCATGCATATCCTGGCGTTCGACAACCCTGACGATTGCCTGCACGCACTCCTCCGGCAGCACGCCGGCAGTGTCACCACCGGCATCGGCGCCATGAGACGGGAGGTCCATGGGGAAAACCTTATTAACTTTGGGGCGGGAGGCCAATCTGGGCGGATGCTCCACCGGAGCCGTCAGGTACCCCCAAACTCTACCCCAGCTCCATGCTCCCTGCCCGGCTCCGTGCACCAGGAGATAATCTGTCAAATCCTACACCTTGAAGACAAGTATTCCCGGGCTCAATTGTTTTAGGAACTCCTACTCTCGGAGTGTGTGAGTTTCCTGGTTCTCCCCCTTGGGAGAGGGGCCAAGAGTAGGTAAATCTTGGCTTTCGCGAATACACCTTAGCACGAAGCACGATGCCTTTCCGAGTCATCATGCCCCGGCAGAGCGGCACCGGCGGATGATAATGGGTTCGGTGCCGGCTCATGGTTCGACAAGCTCACCACGGGCGGGCGCCTGGGCCGTTCGTCCTGAGCCGGTCGAGGGCGGACGGATTATTTTTAGGGCAGCCGGAACGTTGTTGAGGCGTGAATCTAAGATTTCCCGGTCGCGTAGTTTATCCTGGGCCGAGTCGAAGTGCTCCCTCGAATTGACCTGGCGATCCGGGCCTTCAGCTACAATACATGCTCCTGTTAGCCTCGGCAATCTGGAGCCAGAGGGGGATATAACCACACCTAACCTCCCCTTCGTAATGGGAGGAGCATTTCAACCACGCTCTCGGAGAAGCCGAAACCGTGAAGCCAAAATCGTATGTACTATCCAGCCACGGCGATCTGAAGGCACTTGATAAGATCGGGCTCTTCCTCAGGAAGCACGGTTCTGGGGTCCAGCAATACCTGCCCGTCTCCAATGCGGGCAACCACCGGAGTTTCGGCTTGCCGCAGCCTGGCCAGTACCGCGTCGGGACCGCCCGGGATTGCCTGGCAAGGTATAGCCAGCACCCATGAAGGGAGGGTTTCCCCGGGAAGGCTGCCCCCGCCGATGGCCGAACGGGCGGGAATCACCGTGGCTTTTGTCTCCAGGGATGACTGCCACGACTGGGCTCTTCGCTCTATTTCTTCAACTCCCACGGAAATCATTCGCCAGATGGGAATCTTCCCTTCGGCCTCGTTCAGCAAATAGTGCAGAAGAGTGGCGGTTAGGCCGGCCAGGCTAAGTTTGTCTATGCGGACGGCCCGAGCCAGGGGGTGTCGCTCCAACCGGGCCACCAGCTCCCGGGTCCCGACCACGATCCCGGCCTGGGGCCCTCCCAACAGCTTGTCCCCGGAGAAGAAAGTGAGCCCAACTCCAGCTTTGACGCTTTCCTGCGGGGTGGGTTCGTGGGCCATCCCATACTTCTCGGTGTTCAGTAGGCAGCCGCTGCCCACGTCGTGCAGCACCGGTATCTGGTGCCTCTGCCCCAGCTCCACCAACTCCGCCGGCTCCACCGCCGCGGTAAACCCCTCCACCCGAAAGTTGCTGGCATGGGCCTTGAGAAACGCCGCGGTTTCCTCGGTCACGGCGTTCTCATAATCCCGCAGGTAGGTCCGATTGGTGGTCCCCACGTCTACCAGGCTGGCGCCGCTTTGCAGCAGTACATCGGGAATCCGGAAGCCTCCGCCGATTTCCACCGCCTCGCCCCGCGAGACTATCACCGCCTTGCCGGCGGCCAGCGCGGACAGCCCCAGCAGCACCGCTGAGGCGTTATTATTAACCGCCAACGCCGCTTCGGCGCCGGTAAGCTGGCGCAGCAAAAACTGAAGATGGGCCTGACGGGAGCCCCTTCTTCCCGTTGCCAGATCCAATTCCAGGTCGGAGTAGCCCAGGGCGGCTTGGGTGGCCGCGTCGATGGCCTCCTGGCTCAGAGGGGCTCGCCCCAGGTTGGTGTGGATCACGACGCCGGTGGCGTTGATGACTGGCCGGGGTGAGGGCCTGGTAATATTTTTGACCGCGCGCCGGACCTCTTCCGCCACGTCCGCCGCGGTTGGGGCACCGCTGCCCTTGCCGATCGCATCCCGGGCCACCTGCAACTGGTCCCGCACCAGGTTTACCAGCCAGGGCCGGCTGTAGACCTGGGCCAGATCCTCCAGGGCTGCCGCGGCCATGACGGTTTCTACGCTGGGCAAGTCACGAAACTGCATCTACGGTTGACCCTCGAGCTTGGCGACGGATTCGAAAGCCCATTTTATCACGAATCTTCGGCTTCCCATCCGCTGGACTCGAAAGCCAGCAGCAGTAAGGGATGCTGGCAATTCCCCTCGTCTGGGTATAGAATAGTAGCACCCCGAAGTATCACGGAAAGCGCCAGCGATTTAGTGTTCTGAAGCTATGAAAGCCAAAATCCTCGGAATAGTGGTAATCAGCGGCTTGACGCTATCGATGATCGTCACCGGCGTGGCGGCGGTTTCGCAAGCAGTTAACGCGGAATCCTCGGCTTCCTCATCGGAACAGCTGGTGTTACAGCGGGGTCAGGCTGCACCCAGCGACCAAGATGGCGCGCTGCTCAGCTCCCTTAAATTCGTCTGCCCCTTCCACTAGAAAACCCTCTATAAATAAGCCTCTGGCCCTTGGCGTCGAAAGAACCCGGTATCCGTCCCCCTTGAGCTAGCCGGGGCACGGGCAATCCCCACCAAATTCAACCTACTCCGCTTCCCTCCCCTTTGGGCGATGCTCCCGCCTCTGGGTGTATCGTTAGCCCAAGGAATCCCAGCCTAAGAAACCACTTTTAACAGCCAGGTCAGTCCTGGGCTGCTGATGGCCTTGGTCGCCAGTTCGCCACCCCAACTCGCCGTAATCGCCAGCTCGCCGTTATCGATGGTAACACTCCCCAAAACTTGTGACGAAATCGCCCATCCTCGTCTGCCGGTTCAGGACCGGAACGGCGCTTCCTACTGCTACAACTGCATCATCGAGGCCTTTCAGGCCAAAGGGTACAACCTGGCTTGCCGCATGCTGCGGGACTGGGCTCTGGCCGAAGACGTGCTGCAGGAGAGCTTCGTCTCCGGTTATCGGGCTTTCACCCAATTCCGGGGGGATAATCTGAATGCCTGGATGATGCGCATCATCGCCAACACCTGTCGGGATTTTCTCCGTTCCCGCCGCGCCCGGCCCATAATCTCCCTGGACCCCCTGCCCACCGCCGCCGATGACCCCACCCCTTCGGCAGTTGACTTGCCGACCAAGGAGGAATCTCCGGAAGAATACGCCGAGCGGGAGGAGCTGCGCCGGGCCATCATCAGTGGGCTGGACCGTCTGCCGGAGGAGCGGCGCCTGGCCGTGATTCTGGTGGACGTCCAGGGCCTCAGCTACGAGGAGGCAGCCCAAGTAATGGACTGCTCCACCGGCACGGTCAAGTCCCGTATCAGCCGGGGCCGGGCTGCGCTGCGGGACTTTCTTCGCGCC
>JADFQT010000149.1 GCA_022561675.1 Chloroflexota bacterium | reverse complement strand
TGGTCGCCCATTACGATTTCATCGCCCCGCTGGCAGTGGGTCAGTGCGGCCACCAGATTGCTCATGGTCCCGCTGGCCATCAGCAATCCGGCCTCCTTGCCCAGCAGGTCGGCGGCCCTTTCTTGCAGCCGGTTTATCGTGGGGTCCTCTCCGTAGACATCGTCGCCGACCTCGGCATCAGCCATAGCCCGGCGCATCTCGTCGGAAGGTTGGGTGACGGTATCGCTGCGTAGATCTATCCTTGCCATCGCGCCTCCTTGGCCTACTACTTACTGATCCTTGACGAAAGTTCTAAATTGGTAAGATCCAAATCCCCCTGAGCCCCCCTTTTAAAAAGGGGATATGAGCCTGTCCCATAAAGTCCGGCGGAGAAGTAAGTCGTCACAATAAACTCCTTAATTGCGGCAACCCAGAAAGACGTGAATCTCATACGGCTAATAAATGGCCAAAATGACGATATCCGAAGCAGGACTTGATTTGTGGGACAGGCTCATATAGGGGGATTTACCCATACAGCGGTGCCTCCGACCGGGTTTAGCTTTTGCTTCAAGGCTCGGAAAGCTTAAAGAATTCCGCGGGTGAGCCGCTCGTTAGTCGTGCGGTATTCTAGCAGGATTCCTTGCCAAACACTATTCAGTTCCCTAATATGGGAACAGAGATCGGTTGCGAGGCGGAGCGATGCGGCAGAGTTCGGTAACCTTCAAAACCAAGGGGCTGAATTTCGAAGGAGTGGTGGCCACTCCCGACGACGCCGACGGCAAAACTCCCGACGGTAAAAGTCCAGAAGGAAAGTTTCCGGGGGTTGTCATCTGCCATCCCCACCCGCTCTTCGGCGGCAACATGGACAATAACGTGGTGCTGGCCCTGGCATTTGCGTTGGTGGAGCAGGGTTTTGCCGTGCTGCGGTTCAACTTCCGTGGGGTGGGTAACAGTGAAGGCGAGCACACCAAAGGTGAGAAGGAGCATGAGGAAGCCCTGGGCGCCCTGGAGTTTATGCGAGCCTGGCAGCAAGTTGACAGCAATCGGGTGGGCATTTTGGGGTACTCTTTCGGGACGGGGGTTATCCTGGGCAGCCCCGCCTTGCAGAAGCGGCCCAAGGTCTTCGCCTTCGTGTCCCCGTCGATTGATCGGTTGAAATCCACTCCGCTGCAAAAGGACAAGCGGCCCAAGTTCATCATCACGGGCAACCGGGATAAGCTGGCTGGGGCCGAAGGGTTGCAGGCAGTTCTGGATTCCTTTGTCCAGCCGCCTGAGTTCCACGTTATCGACGGAGCCGACCACTTTTGGATGGGAAAGGAAAGCCAGGTGGTTGGACCGGTGTCCCAGTTTTTTCTGAAGAACTTGAAGTAGCCCAATATGGCTAAACCAGCCGACGCACCGGTGCCCTCATCTGCTGCCTCCACTAATAGGTCCGGTGAAAGGTCCGCTGAAAAGCTCGGACCCAGGCCGCCCCTTTCCTGGCACTTGCCCGTCCTTCTGTTGGCGGCTATTACTTTGACTCTGGACCAGTTCTCCAAGTACCTGGTGCGGGAGTTGCTGGCGTACCGCGCTTCCTTTCCCGATGCTGGGTTCCTCCGGTTTACCCACACCCACAACACCGGAAGCGCCTTCGGAATTCTTCAGGGGCAGAATCTTCCTCTAATATTCATCTCCTTTATCGGCATCGCCGTATTATTGGCGATCTATTTCAGTCAGCCACGACCCGGCAACCTGCTGCGGTTTAGCCTGGGGCTCATGATGGGTGGCGCCGTGGGCAATCTGGTGGACCGCCTGCACCAGGGATGGGTCACCGATTTTATCGACATTGGGCCTTGGCCGGTGTTCAATCTCGCCGACGCATCCATCGTGACCGGCCTGGTTCTGATGGCCTGGATCTTCCTCCGGCCGTCGCCCAATAGGTCGCCGTATAGTATGGAAGCACCGGACAGTGAGGCCGCGCCGGCAAATGACTGGGTTTCCGGCCCTACTTGGTGTCCCATTTGCGATGGCGACATGGTAGTTCTTGCCGACGGCTGGCGTTGCGCCTACTGCGGTGTGCGGGAGCGAATAGAGTTACCCCAGCCGTCAAATTGGACCATCCTCTCTACCCACCCGGCGGGCTCGCCAGCTACGGTGGTCGGTACGGCGACTGAATCCTGCTCAGCGTCCCCGTCAGAGACCACGGGAGACTCCTGGAAATCGTCACCGGTCCCCAGTCCCTTGGAAGATTCGCACCCTGTAACCATAGACTCAGACAAACCGGCAAGGTTATCCGAAAACCCGGGTCCCGGCTCTTCCCCTTCTGGGGTGAGCCAGCCGGGATTGAGCCGGCCGGAATCATAGAAGTCATGGGCCGCTCCTCCCGATCCTGGCAGTTCACCGTGTCCGGAACAGTAGGGCGGCTGGACCAGTTCCTGGCCGCCCAGGGCTTGGGGCTCACCCGCAGCCGGTTGCACGCGCTGATCGAGGAAGGCCAGGTACGGCTGAACGGTTGTTGGGCCAAGCCGGCGCAGAGGCTGCGAGCCGGAGACCGGGTGTCCCTGACCGTCCCGCCGCCTCGTGAGCTGGACCTGATACCCCAAGACATACCCATAACCGTGGTATACCAGGACGATCAACTGATTGTTCTGGACAAACCCGCCGGCTTGTCCGTGCATCCCGGCCCGGGACATCCGGACGGCACCCTGGTCAACGCCCTGCTGGCTCGTTGTCCGGACATCCGGGGCATAGGCGGAGCGATCCGGCCTGGCATTGTCCACCGGTTGGACAAGGACACCTCGGGATTGATGGTCGTTGCCAAGACCGACCAGGCCCACCAGAGTTTGTCCCAGCAGATAAAGGCCCGGCAGGTCACCAAAGGATATCTGGCGGTGGCCATGGGTGTCCTGGTTCCATCCCAGGGGACGATAGAAGCCCCCATAGGACGGGACCCACGAAACCGCAAGCGTATGGCGGTGGTCACCGGCGGACGGGCGGCCCGCACCCACTACCGGATAATGGATAGCTACTCATGTTGTCAGCAGGTGGAGCTTTACTTGGAAAGCGGTAGGACCCACCAGATAAGGGTTCATTTGGCCTACCTGGGGCACCCGCTGTTGGGAGACCGGCTATACGGGCGGGGCAGCCGACTGCTACAGCGGCATTTTCTTCACGCCCATCACCTGGGGTTCGCGCATCCTCTGACCGGCCAGCCGGTGGAGTTTCGCTGCGGGCTGCCCCCGGACCTCCAGCAGGCGCTTCGGATACTGGAACAAGAAGGTCCTGAACAAAAATCCAAGGGAGCTGCCAATCCCTGACGCCCGCCTCGGCAAGGGCTGGAAATTGGTGTGCCATGGGCAACCGTTCCGAATGCGACTGCGGATTGGCTCGGTTTTCGCTGGTCCTCAGACCCCCAGGTCTCTATGATAAGATGTCTAATATCGCAAACATGAACCTGGTTGTTCCGTAAATCCTCTCTGAATGGCGACGAGTAAATGACCTCTGTGGATTCTGGAACGTCAGCCGATTTCATCCGTAGCGTCATCGCGGAAGACCTAAGAACTGACAAGTACGGCGGACGGGTGGTGACCCGGTTTCCCCCCGAGCCCAATGGCTATCTCCACATCGGGCATGCCAAGTCTATCTGCCTTAATTTCGGGGTTGCCGCGGAGCATCCCGGCGGGGTCTGCCATCTCCGGTTCGACGATACCAATCCTACTCGAGAGGATATGGAGTTTGTCGACTCAATCCAGGAAGATGTGCGCTGGTTGGGGTTCGACTGGCAGGACCACCTCTATTACGCGTCGGACTATTTCGAGCAGCTGTACGCTTTGGCGGAGCAGCTGATTCGCAGCGGGCTGGCCTACGTCGACAGCCTGACCGCCGAGGAGATTCGGGACTTTCGAGGCACCCTCACCGAGCCCGGTCGAAACAGCCCCTATCGGGAACGATCTTTGGAGGAGAACCTGGACCTGTTCCAGCGCATGCGAGCGGGGGAGTTTGAAGACGGGCGCCACGTTCTGCGGGCCAAAATTGACATGGCCTCTCCCAACATGAACCTGCGGGACCCCACTCTTTATCGCATCCGTCGGGTTCCCCACCAGCGCACCGGCGACGCCTGGCGCATCTATCCCATGTACGACTTTGCCCACGGCCTTTCCGACTCCATAGAGAAAGTTACCCACTCGCTTTGCACCCTGGAGTTTGAAGACCACCGCCCGCTCTACGACTGGTTCCTCGACTCTCTGGAGGTTTACCATCCCCAGCAGATTGAATTCGCCCGCCTGAATCTTACCCACACCGTCCTGAGCAAGCGCAAGCTGAGGCATCTGGTGGAGCAGGGCTGCGTGTCGGGCTGGGATGACCCGAGAATGCCCACCCTCAGCGGGCTGCGCAGAAGAGGGTACACCCCCCGAAGCATCCGCAAGTTTTGCGACCGGGTAGGCGTAGCCAAACGGGACACCGTAGTGGAAATGGCTCTTCTGGAGCACTGCCTGCGGGAGGACCTGAACCAGCACGCCCCTAGAGTCATGGGTGTGCTTCGACCCTTGAAGCTAATCATCGATAACTATCCGGAGGGGCAAACCGAGGAGTTCGAGGCGGTCAATAATCCGGAGGACCCCAGTATGGGCACCCGTTTAATCCCCTTCTCCCGAGCGCTTTACATAGAGGAAGACGATTTCCGGGAGGATCCGCCGAGCAAGTTCTACCGACTGGCGCCGGGTAAGGAGGTACGCCTGCGCTATGCCTACCTGGTCACCTGCGTTGCTGTGGTGAAGGATGAGCAGACTGGGGATGTGGTGGAGGTTCATTGCACCTACGACCCGGATTCCCGGGGGGGCACCGCCCCGGACGGGCGCCGGGTGAGGGGTACCCTGCACTGGGTTACCGAAGCCGACTCGGTGGCTGCCGAAGTGAGGTTGTATGACCACTTGTTTTCCCAGCCCAATCCCGACGAGGACACCGATGGGGGAGACGTTCCGGCCGATCTGAATCCCAACTCCCTGGAAATTCTGCAACAATGCCGCGTGGAACCCGGTTTGGGCGAAGCAACGCCGGGCAGTATTTATCAGTTCGAGCGTCAGGGGTACTTCGTGGTCGATAATGCCGATTCAAAACCCGGAGGGCTGGTGTTCAACCGTGCTGTCTCCCTGCGGGATACCTGGGCCAAAATTCAACAAGCCCAGAAAAATCCCGCCTGATCCCAATCCCATCCGGCCCATCGTTTTTCCCCAAGCCTTCACTCCTCCTCCGAAGGGTCTTTCGGTTCTCCCTGGTGTCATTACGAGCGAAGGGAAGCAATCCCTCCTTACCCTCATGAGATTGTTTCGGGCCTGCGGCCCTCGCAATGACAGTCGAAAGACCCTGTCCTGCCCTGGTACTCCCTCTAATTCTTCGGATCGGCGTGTTAGAATGTCGACTGGCGTAGGAGGAGCGATGGCGGCAGAGAAGGTTCGGGTGCGGTACGCGCCCAGCCCCACTGGCGATCCCCACATCGGGAACATCCGCACGGCGCTGTTCAACTGGCTCTTCGCCCGCCATACCGGCGGCGATTTCATCGTCAGGATCGAGGATACCGACCAGGAACGGCTGGTGCCCGGTGCCGTGGACAGCATCCTGGATGGGCTGGAATGGCTGGGTATCGATTGGGATGAAGGCCCCCGGGTCGGCGGTCCCTACGGCCCCTATTTCCAGTCGGAGCGGCTGCCCCGGTATGACCAAGCCGCCGAAAAATTGATAGCCCAGGGTGCAGCCTACCGCTGCTACTGCTCTCGGGAGCGCCTGGACCGGGTAAGGAAGGAACGGCAACAGCAGAAGCTGGACACGGCCTATGACCGGCATTGCCGGGACCTGACGCCGGAGCAGCGCCAGGACATGGACGCCGAGGGCGGTCCATGTGTGGTCCGCTTTGCCATGCCGACTGCGGGTACGACCTCGGTTCAGGACCTGGTGCGGGGCGAAGTGGAGTGGCAGAATCATCTGCTGGATGATTTCATCATCCTCAAGTCAGACGGATTTCCCACCTACCATCTGGCCGTGGTGGTGGACGACCACCTGATGGAGGTGAGCCACGTCCTGCGGGCCGAGGAGTGGCTCTCCAGCACCCCACGGCATGTCAACCTTTATCGCAGCCTGGGGTATGACCTGCCCCAATTCGGGCACCTGCCCATGATCCTTGGCCCCGACCGTTCCAAACTCTCCAAGCGTCACGGGGCCACGTCGATCCTGGAGTATCGGGACAACGGGTTCCTACCGGAGGCGCTGAAGAACTTCATGATGCTGCTGGGCTGGTCGCTGGATGACCACACTGAGGTAATGTCCGGCGATTTCATGGTGGAGAATTTCGCGCTGGAGAGAGTGGGCAAACCGGCGGCGATATTCGACATCGAGGGTGCGTATCGGCTGGGCAGTTGGCAGCTTGGAAAGAGCCAGACCGCAACGTGGGACCTGGATGTCCTGGGCGGAATCATGATCTGGGACATGGATCTCGAGGTCAAGGAGAGAGGACCCGGCGGCTTCGATCCGGGAATCACTGAGCGCGACAGTTGGGTTGACCCCATGGTCGGTGC
>JADFQT010000148.1 GCA_022561675.1 Chloroflexota bacterium | reverse complement strand
ATCGATGCGATTAGCCGTGGGACCTATCATTTAGCTGGAACTTGTAAGCCCGGTTCTGGACAAGGGTTCACAAACTTGATGGTGGAGGAATTTCCATGGCCCGCACCACAGTGTTAGTAATGGTAGATGGTCTGGATCCCACGTATCTGGATAGTTGCCCGGCGCCTAATTTCAGAGAGCTGGCCAAAAAGGGGTTTCAGACGGAGGTCAGGGCAATGATGCCCACCGTCACCAACGTTAACAATACCTCCCTCGTAACCAACAGCTATCCCGAGTCCCACGGCATCACTTCCAATTACTGGCTGGATCGGGAATCCGGCTCGGAGCATTATATGGAATCCGGGGAGTATATCCAGGCCGAGACCATGTTTCAGCGAGCGACCCGACAAGGCGCCAGGTCACTCCTGATTAGCTCCAAAGACAAGCTCAGGAGACTGCTGGGAGACGGGGCCACCGTGGCCTTCTCTTCCGAAGAGCCGGACAGTCGGGTGGTGGATGCTATCGGTCAGCCCCCTCCGGTCTACTCTCTTGAGGTGAATGGCTGGATCGTGGACGCGGCCCGTCATGTCCTGGCCCAGGAAAGCTACGACCTGGTGTATTTGACCACCACCGACTACGCGATGCACACCTACGCTCCCGAACAACCGGAATCATCGGACCACCTGGCCCTGTTGGACCGAGCCGTCGGCTTGCTGATGGAGAGCCTTCCGGACGCCGAAATCCTGATTACGGCCGACCACGGAATGTCTTCCAAAAGCCGCATGATTCATTTACCCGCCGAACTGGACCGGCACGGCATCCGGGCCCGGGCCGTCCCCATCATAAAAGACCAGTACACGGTGCATCACTCCAACCTGGGGGGCTGCATTTACCTTTATCTGGATGAAAGGGACCGGGAGCGGGCCTTGGGTATTCTCAACAACCTGGACGGAGTGGATCAAGCGTTGGACCGGGAGGCGGCAGCCCATAGATTCCGGTTAATGGGTAGCCGGATTGGGGACATAATGGTCCTTGGCGCCGCTGATGTGGTCTTTGGAGATCCGGCCGAAGTGACCATGCCCGGCGGTCTGCGCAGCCACGGGTCGCTTTATGAGGAGATGGTACCGGTAATTGGCTGCGGCGGTGATTTCGACGGGTTCGATTTCCTCGAGAACAAGGACCTGGGACGTTATGTGTTCGAGCGGGTCTTACCCTGACGCCTGCAGCAGTCAAAGCCTGGAGTAAGCCCATTCGCAAGTCATATCTGAAGGTCACACCGAATCATTTGGTTTAGGACCTGCGGTTTGGCCAGTAATTTCGTCGCCACCACTGTGAATACGATTTCCTCACGGAACGAGCAATCCTTGTAACTTTCCGGCGACATCCTTCCAGTGTTTTTAAGAGCTGGAGCGTGCGAACAAGCTTCATTATGCGCAAAAACCGGAGCATGCGAACAAGTTTAAGTATACGAAAGATACGGAAGTATGGAATGACCATCAAAATGTCAAACCAGCGCCTCCGAAGAAAAGTGCGAGGATCGGAGTCTCTACGGAATTTGACTCCAAGGTCACCAACGAAAACAGCCAAAAGAATTAACTGGGTGTTGCTGGGAATGAGTGAAGGTGCAACAAAGCCGACGGCAAAGACCCCCAGCCATATCACGGTCACAAAGTCGACAAACCGATCCCACCACATGCCCATCATTGTAACAACCAAGGCCACACCGAATCGTGGAATCGCTGTTTCGCGGGTCTTTTACCCGGACCAAGTGAATATGGAGCCCCTACCTTACATTATGAGCGTTGAAGCCTTTAACCGACTCATGTCATTCCGAAGGAGCGAAGCGACTGAGGAATCTAAATCCTGGGCCCGCAAAACCTCATCAATCAGGATTACAGTTACACCATAGCCAATGGTGTCAGGCCCATTTGCCCAAGGACTTTAGACCCCTCGCTTCGCTCGGCGTGACATTCTGAGATAATTACTAAGCGTTGAAGTCTCTAACCCCAGACCTAAATTAGGTTGGGAGTCGACAGGAGGAGATACATGGCGACGCAAGCCTCACGGGAACGGGACATCGCGATAGTCGGCGTAGCCGAGTCCGATGAGATGGGCACCGTCCCCAACAAGTCGTCCTTACAGCATCATGCCGAAGCGGCCTACAACGCCCTTGAAGACGCCGGTCTCTCCAAGAATGACGTCAACGGGCTGTTCACCGCCGGGTTTTCCACCCTGGCCACCGCCGAGTACCTGGGCATTCAACCCGGCTTTACCGACAGTACCTACGTCGGCGGTTCTTCCTTCGTCATCCACGTCGCCCACGCCGCGGCCGCCATCCGGGCGGGCTACTGTGATGTGGCCCTGATCACCCACGGGCAGGCCGGTAGGTCCACCCGAGCCAGGGTGCCGGGCGACGCCAACCTGCCGGGAGCCCAGTATGAATCACCCTACGGGATCATCGGCGCTCCCATCAACTACTCCCTGGCCTGCACTCGGTACATGCACGAGTACGGAGAGGAGCGAACCCGCCAGGGTATGGCTGAGATCGCCGTCGCAACCCGAAAATGGGCCAACCTCAATCCCAAGGCCGTGATGCACGACACCCCTATGAGCTTCGATGACTACCACAACTCCCGGTGGGTTTCCTGGCCCTTTCATCTGGTGGACTGCTGCCTGGTTACCGACTCCGGTGCGGCCATTTTGGTCACCACCGCCGAAAGGGCAGCCGGTTGCCGGAAACAGCCCGTTTGGGTGTTGGGAGCAGCGGAAGGCCACGACCACAACATCATCAGCATGATGCCCTCCCTTACCTCCTCCATCGCCAGGGAGACCGGGCCAAAAGCCCTGGAGCGCGCCGGGTTGACCCACGACGACCTGGACCTGACCATGATCTACGACTCCTTTACCTATACCGTGATGGTAACTCTGGAGAGCATGGGGTTTTGCGGACCTGGAGAGGCCGCCGACTTCGTGGCTAATCAGCGGACCGCTCCGGGAGGTGAATTCTCTCTTAACACCAGCGGTGGCGGGCTGTCCTACACCCACCCGGGTATGTACGGCAGCTTTTTGCTGGTGGAGGCGGTGCGCCAGCTGCGCGGAGAGTGCGGCGACCGGCAGGTGCAGCACCGGGGGGACCCGGCTCAAAACCCCAAGACTGCCATCGTTAACGGCACCGGCGGCTCTCTTTCATCCACCGGCACTGTGGTCCTGGCGACGGACTGAGCTTTCGGTATAGACTAACCTGTATCGGCTAACCACTATGGTTTGCTCGTCTTTGCCTCAAGGTCAGGGCCGGTTACCGCCCACCCCGGCAGAGAGGCGAGCTCCTTGCGGGTGTTCGGGCAGACATTCCTTAAACTATTGTGCCGCGCATATCCCCAGATTTTCAATTGGAACTCGAGCAGAAACTTGATTGAAAATCGAATTCCGGTTATATTGAGCCTAGTATCCCTAACATCATCAGGCAAATGTCTACGTTTTTCATAGAAAGGACCACGCCTCGTAAGTCTCCGGAGTTTTAATGAATCAGCAAGAAATCACCGCACAACTCAGGGAGTGGGGAGTGCGGGTTACCCCCCAGAGGTTGGCCATCGCCGAAGCGGTGATCAACTCCACCGACCATCCGTCGGTGCAGCAGATTTTTGAGCGGGTGCGGGACCACTTCCCGTCAATGACGCTGGCTACGATTTACTCCACCCTGGACGTTCTGGAAAGGAGCGGATTGATCCAGGAACTGCCCTTTCCCCAGTATTCCCGCTACGAGTCCAACCTGGAGCCCCACGTTAACCTGGTTTGCGTCAAATGCGGCAACGTTACCGATGCCACTGTGGGTCAGGAGATGGTGGCCCGTCTGAAAAGCCAAATCTCCAGCGAGTCCAGCTTTCAGGTGGCCTGGCAGCGGGTAGACTTCCACGGCTGGTGCTCCACCTGCGCCGCCGCGAGAGAGCGGGAAAATCTCTCTCCGGTGTAGCTGGACCAGCCTCCCTTGCGGAAGATTAAAGGTGGCTGACATCTCCGCTAACCGATAAGGCCAGTTCAAAACCAGCCCGGCGGCATTGCTAGTCACTATTTAGAAATGTCACCCCGAGCCCTTCGGCGTTGCTCAGGATAAACTCCGCGAGGGGTCTAAAGTCCACCGGCATATAGTGCTGACGCCATTGGCTATGGTTTAACCGCCGTATTGACTCATGAGGTTTTACAGGCCCAGAATTTAGATTCCTCAGTCGCTTTGCTCCTTCGGAATGACACGGGTCGTTTTGAGATAGACTGCTAGATGATTACTGGATTGGTTGGGGTCACCCTCTGGACTGACGACCTGGAGCGGATGTTCCGCTTCTACCACGATACCCTTCGGCTTCCGCTGCACTCGCGCCACGACGATTTCGTCGCCTTCCAGCTGGGCGAGATACGGTTCAACATCGGATTGCACGGCGACATCCACGGCCCCAGCCAAGACCCTTACCGGATAATGCCCCATCTAGGTGTGGAGGACATCCACCGGGAGCACCAGCGGTTATTGCAGGAAGGAGTCGAGTTCATCCGCCCTCCGGAACAGGAGCATTGGGGAGGCTGGATCGCTACCTTCAAGGACCCGGACGGCAACATTCTGCAAATGCTTCAGCTGCCCTGAACCCGGTATCATGAACCCGGCGACCCGACCCAATCTATAGAATCAGCATCGCGTCGCCAAAGGAGTAAAAGCGGTATTGCCGCTCAATAGCTTCCCGATAGGCGGCTAATACCGGCTCCCGTCCCGCGAAAGCCGAAACCAGCATCAGCAGGGTGGAGCGCGGCAGGTGGAAGTTGGTAATCATGGCATCCACCAGACGAAAATGATGCCCCGGCAAAATGAACAGGCCGGCCTGGCCTGCCGTTGGTTTCAGCTCTATATCCCCTTCCTCCACCATCTTTAACGCCAGCTGTTCCAGCACCCGCACCGAAGTAGTTCCCACCGCGATTACGCGCCGGCCGTCGGACCTCGCCTGATTCAAAGCTGAGACTGTCTCGGCCCCAATTTTGAAGTATTCGGTGTGGATTTCATGCTGAGTGGGATCTTCACCATGCACCGGCCGGAAGGTATCCAGGCCCACGTGCAAGGTCACGAAGACCGGGAGGACCCCCAACTGCTCCAGGTGATCCAGCGTGGATCGGGTGAAATGCAACCCGGCAGTGGGAGCGGCCACGCTGCCCGATTGCCGGGCGTAAACCGTCTGGTACCTCTCCGGGTCGTCCAGCCGTTGATGGATGTAGGGCGGCAGCGGTGTCTCTCCCCACTGTTGCCAGTCCTCTTCGGGCGTTATTCGCACCCTCTTGATGCCATCCTCCTCGGATGACAATACGGTAATTTTAGGAGCTTGGCTGGGCGCCGCTTTCCCCTCCAGCGGATTGCGGGGAGAAAGGGACACCGGCCGGGCAGCCAAATCCAGCACCACGACCGTGCCGGGGCGGAGCCGCCGTCCCGGCTTACCCAACGCCTGCCATATCCCAGGGCTTTCCTGTTTCAGCAGCAGCAACTCCACCCGGCCGCCGGTATCTTCCCGCCGTCCGTAGAGCCGAGCCGGAAGGACCCGGCTCTGGTTAAATACCATTACGTCGCCGGGCCGGAGGTGCTCCAGAAGCTGGTCGAATCCCTGGTGTTCCACCCGGCCGGTGGCCCGGTGCAGCACCAGCAGTCGGGATGAGTCCCGGGGCTCAACGGGAGTTTGAGCAATCAGCTCCGGGGGAAGGTGATAGTCGAAGTCGCTGGTTCGCATTTTTTAAGCGGAGGGGCGCGGTGCAGAGCCGGGTGGACCCCGGATATTTGATTACGAGTCAGGCACCGCCGCCAGTCAGGGTCAGCGGGTCATTCGCCGTGGATGCTGATGCGCGCGGCCTTCAGTGTGTTGACCAGTAGCATGGCGATAGTCATGGGACCTACGCCGCCGGGCACCGGAGTAATAGCCTCGGCCTTTTGGGAGACGGCGGCGAAATCGACATCGCCCTCCAACCGGTAGCCTCTTCTACGGCTGGGGTCATCAACTCGGTTGATACCCACATCTATTACGACCACGCCCTCTCGCACCATATCGGCCGTTATCGCGCCGGGCTGCCCCATGGCGGCCACCAGGATGTCCGCTTGCCGGGTCAACTCCGTGAGGTTCTTGGTTCGAGTATGGCATACAGTGACCGTAGCGTTGGCACCCTCCTGGCGCTGCATGAGCAGAGCGGCCAGAGGTTTGCCCACTATGTTGCTCCGACCGCAAATCACGGTGTGCTTTCCGGCAGGATCGTAACCGTTCCTAAGCAGCAGTTGCTGGATTCCCGCGGGTGTGCCGGGGATGAAGATCGGCGTTCCCTGGAGCAGTTTCCCCAGGTTGTAGGGATGGATGCCGTCCACGTCCTTGAGAGGCTCCAGCTCCTGGATCGCCGCCGCCTCGTCCATCTGGGCCGGCAGGGGCAATTGGACCAGGATACCGTGGAATCGCTGGTCCTGGTTCAGCCGCGCCACCAGACTGGAAACCTGGGATTGGGTCGCATCTCCCGGGAGCAGGAAGGTTTCGCTGAACATCCC
>JADFQT010000147.1 GCA_022561675.1 Chloroflexota bacterium | reverse complement strand
ACCTTTCACTGCCATGTTCTCTACCACATGTTGAGCGGGATGTCCCTTCTGGTCAGCTACGAGGATAGCGAAACTGATCCCGATCTCCCAGATATTCTCCAAGAGTTACATCAAGACCCGTGGTATTCCTGGATTATTGGAACGGCTCAGTCTCATATGACTGATGGGACAGCGACAACAGCCAACTCAAAAAATATTTTTAGCGCAGCCTGGGAGGTCGGCTGGCAACGAGTCGATAATTCGGAATACGATGTAGAACTGGCTTATGACCGCTATTTCAGCCGTTTCCTCACAACATTTGCCGGTGTAAACCTCACAACCGATTATGAACGCGGTATTTTTGGAGTGCGATACCATCTACCGTTCAACGTTGGAAGCGCTTTGCGCGTGGATACCGAGGGAGAATTCCGCATATCCTTAACCCAAGGAATTCAAGTAACCAGCCGCTTAGGGCTTTTTGGCGATATCGAATATGACACCGAATCCAAGGAGGAGTGGCTGCTGGGCGGAAACTGGCTGGCCCGGATCGGTGCGGTCGCCCTGGTGCTAGGAGCTGGTTTCTTCCTGAAGCTGGCCATAGACAATGACTGGATTGGAGAGAACGGCCAGGTATTTCTGGGACTGGTGGCCGGCCTGGCGCTGATTGGCGGCGGAGAATACTGGCAGAAGAAGTATCCCATATGGGCTCAGCCCCTCACTGGAGCTGGAATCGCCGTACTGTATCTCTCCATCTTCGCCTCCTTCGCCCTGTACGAATTATTGCCCCCCCTGGCGGCCTTCGGGCTGTTCTCTTTGATTACCCTTGCCGCCGCGGCCCTGGCGCTGCGCTACGAATCCATGCCAATTGCGGTTATCGGCATTTTTGGCGGTTTCCTCACCCCTCTTTTGTTGAACGAGCGGTTGCCGGATGAGCGGCTGCTCCTGGCCTATGTGCTGGTATTGGACCTGGGAGTGCTGGCGCTGGCCACTTTCCGTAACTGGCGTTGGTTCACCTTGCTGTCCCTGCTCGGCTCTCTGGGCCTTTACGGGTTCTGGCAGGCGGAGCTGAATCCGGGACTGCTGCTGGGCCAGCTGGGCATCACCCTGATCTTCCTGATCTTCGTCGCAGCGACAACCCTGTTTCACATCATTTGGCGCCGTGCCGCCGGTCCCCAGGATCAGGCGCTGATGGTGGTTAACGCGGCCGCTTATTTTGGGATAAGTTACGGGCTACTTTTCGACGAAATCAGGCCGTGGATGGGCGGATTCACGGTCCTGTTGGCGCTGTTCTACGGAGTGCTGGGTTACGCTGTCTTGAAGCGTAGCGGGGAGCAAGTTTACCTGAGCCTCTTCGCCCTGGGTGTCGGCCTGGTTTTCGTGACCATCGCCGTGCCGGTCCAGCTGGGTGGACCCTGGATCAGCGTAGCATGGGCTACGGAAGGGCTGGTGCTTATCTGGCTGGCTTCCTACCTCCGGATGCACCAGCTGCGCTGGTTCGGCGTCGCCGTGTTCGCCATCTTCGCCGCCTGGCTGCTCTTTTGGGATACGCCACGGGCGTTGAGCGCCGACCTGCGGCCTTTCTGGAACGTCTATCTGCCGGCATACGTGGCCTCGGTAGCTATTACCTATTTGGCGGCGTATCTGTTGAATCGGCAGAAGGATTCCCTGCTCAACTGGGAGCAGACTCTTTTCCCGGCTTTCCTGGTGGCGGCAAATCTGTTCCTAACCCTTGGGTTTGCTACCCAGGTGCCGGGGCATTGGATCGCCCTGACCTGGACCGGGGAAGCCCTGGTGCTGATGGCGGTGTCCCTGCGCCTGGGTTTAATCGAACTGCGGCTGTTCAGCCTGGGATTGCTGGCTATAGTGGTGGTTCGCCTGCTAGCCTTTGACACCTTCAACTTCGATTCAGAAACCTTCCGCCCGATTATCAACCAGCGGTTTCTTTCCTTCACCATAGGAATTGCCGGGATGTATTTGTCCGCGCTGATGTTATGGCGCTGGGGAGACCGCCAGCCGCACTCCTGGTGGATACCGCTGTCCAGGTTCGGCTGGCCGAGCCTGCTGGCAACGGCCAGCTTCCTCACATTGTGGATCCTGTCGGCGGAGATCATTACTTTGGTGGAGAGCGGCTTTGTTTACGTCCCCAGGAGCTACCAGGACGATCTGACAAGCCTGGCCCTAAGCCTCCTCTGGGCCGTCTATGCTGCGGTCCTGCTGGTTCTGGGGATGGTTAAGGGATGGACCCGGGTGCGTCAGGCAGGATTGGCGCTCATGGCGATACCGGTGATAAAACTGTTTGTTTTCGACGTCTTTGCGCTGGAGCAGGAGTATCGAGTGGCCGCCTTCCTGGGTTTGGGAGCGCTGCTGGTGGCTGGAGGATACTTGTATCAGCGGTACACCAGCGCCATCAGGGGTTTCTTGTTTGAATAGACATCCAGACTCGCGGCATAGGAGGATTCTTGGACTGGTCGTCCTGCTGGCAGCGGTAGTATTAGCTGGGTACCCGCTGCTGGTGCTGGCGGATTTCTCAGTCTCCGACTGGCAGTACGTAAAAACGATAACCTTGCCACCGGACTTGGGCGAAGCAATGCTGGCCGAAGTGGTTGTGGATTCCCAGGTATTCGCCAAGGCCAATAAAGGATTGGGTGACCTGCGGATTGTTCGGGACGGGGAAGAAGAGGTGCCCTATCAGCTAGCGATAACCAGGGGTGGCAGCCGGCGAACCCCCCACAACGTTCGGATTCAAGACCTGGGTCACCTACCCGGACGGCATACTGAGCTGGTGATTGACCTGGGTCAACCAGGGCTGCTCCACAACGAGGTGGAAATCTTCACCACCTCCAAGAACTTCCGAAGGAAGGTGGTACTGGAGAGCAGCAACGATGGAGAGAGTTGGCTGACCGTGAGCCAGGGGGTCGAGATATATGATTTCACGGTTGCGAAGCGTAATTTCAACGCCAGGAACACTCTTGTTCAATATACGGAGAGCACCGCGCGATACCTGCGGGTTCGCATTCTAAATGATGGGGAAGCTCCTCTGGCTATTACCGGGGCCAGCGCGGCCTCCCTGGTGGAGGAGGAGCCCCTCCGCACCGAGTATCCGGTCCAGATAATTGACCGAGGGGAAGACTCGACCCGGGAAATCAGCAGCTTGACGGTAGATCTCGCCACGACCGGGCTGCCCACGGACCGCCTCACCCTGGGCATCGGAGAAACCAACTTTCATCGGCGAGTGACCCTGGAAGGAAGCCTGGATGGGGAAAGCTGGCGGGCTATTTCCGGTTCGGGCGAGGTCTACGCTTACCAAACCCCCAAGTTTACCGGGAGCAACCTGATGGTCGATTATCCGGAAGTAACCTACCGGTATCTGCGACTCAGCATACATAACCAGGATGATGCACCACTGGCTGTGGATGGAGTAACCGCTTCCGGCTTGCGGAGAAGGCTTATCTTCCAGGCTGCCCCCGAAGCCACATACGGGTTATACTATGGTAATAGGCAGGCTCGCCAGCCATCTTATGACCTGGAGCGGTTTCTGCCCTATTTGGAAACCGGCAACCTGCCGGGCGCAGAGTTGGGGGAACAGCAGAACAACCCCCAATTCGCCCTGCCGGAGCTTCCGGTCAGTGAGCGGTTTCCGTGGTTGATAACGCTGGGCGTAGCCGCCGTCGCCGCGGTTGCAGGGCTTCTCCTCTTTGGGGTACTCCGCCAGGCGAAAAAGGTGCTGCCCCCGCCCGAATAATTGAAGGGTTTTGAGGTTGGCCAAATCAGCTCGGGGACCAGATGGAGGAATGGGCGTCCGGCCAAGGGTCGCCGGCATTTGACAGCTATCTCAAAATGTCACTCCGCGCAGGATTTAGGTTCCTCAGTCGCGGAGTTTTTCCTGAGCCGAGCCGAAGGGCTCCTTCGAAATGACATGGGTGGTCTCGAGATAGAATCTTATTGGGTAAAAGGAGTATTTGGGTTTAAACCCTCTGGATAATATGGAAAAACACAGTAATCAGGGAATTCGTAACATCGCCATCATCGCGCATGTGGACCACGGCAAGACTACTCTGGTCGACGCCCTGTTGCGGCAGGGCCAGGTATTCCGGCCCAACCAGCAGGTTGGTGAATTGATAATGGACACCAACCCGTTGGAACGGGAGCGGGGAATCACCATTTTGGCGAAAAACACCGCCATCCATTATCAGAACGTCAAGATTAATATTATCGATACACCGGGCCACGCTGACTTCAGCGGCGAAGTGGAACGCATTATGCATATGGCCGACGGCTGCCTGCTTCTGGTTGACGCGGTGGATGGCCCCATGCCCCAGACCCGCTATCTGCTCAAGCAGGCCTTGAAACAAAAGATTGCGCCTCTGGTGGTGATCAACAAAATCGACCGGCGCGAGGCCAGAGTCCCTGAGGTAGTTGGCCTGGTGCAGGACCTGTTTCTGGAATTGGCCACCGAGCCGGAGCAGTTGGACTTTCCTGTTCTGTATGCCTCCGCCCGCCAGGAATACGCAGTTACCGATTTAGAGGGTCCGCGGCAGAATATGGAGCCCTTGCTTCGCGCCATGCTGGAGCATGTTCCCGCGCCTTCGGGAGACCCGGACCTCCCCCTGCAGATGCTGGTGGCGGCGTTGGACTACGACCAGTATTTGGGGCAGATAGGCATAGGCCGGGTATTCCGGGGCAAAATGCGGGCCAGAGAGTCGGTCGCTTTGATTAGCCGGGAAGGTGGAACGAGTCCCCATACGGTGGAAAAGGTTTTTGTGTTCCACGGCCTGGAGCGCCTGGAAGTTCCGGTGGCGGATGCCGGGGATATAGTGGCTATCACCGGCGTCGACGGCGTTGCTATCGGTGACACCATCACCGCGCCGGAACAACCCGAGTCCTTGCCCTCCATAGAAATCGAGGAGCCCACGGTCAAGATGACCTTTGGGGTAAATACCTCGCCGTTTATGGGTAGAGAAGGGCCCCTTTGCACCTCCCGCAACCTCAACGAAAGGCTGCTCAAGGAGCTGAGGACCAACGTTAGCCTGCGGGTAGAGCCGACCTCTACGACGGACGAGTTCCTGGTTTCGGGACGGGGAGAATTGCACCTGGCCATACTGGTGGAGACGATGAGACGGGAGGGTTACGAGTTTCAGGTTTCCAAGCCGGAACCGGTGACAAAGGTCATTGATGGGAAGGTCCATGAGCCCTTTGAGCTGCTGACGTTGGACACCCGGGAGGAGTTTATCGGTCCATTGACGGAAAACCTCTCCGGTCGCCTGGCCCAGCTGGTCGATATGCGCAACGACGGCGCCGGAAATGTGCGCCTGGAATACCGCATCCCCACCAGGGGACTGATCGGATTCCGTTCCTTCTTTCTGAGGACCACCCGGGGGAACGGGGAGGACAACAGTCTATTCGTTGACTACCAGCCGATGAAGGGGGAGGTAAAGTCGGACCTGGGCGGGGTCCTGGTGGCCACCGAAAGAGGGGTGGCGGTTACTTACGGGCTACTGAACGCTCAGGGAAGGGGCAGCACCTTCGTGGAACCGGGAACCTCGGTGTACGAGGGGATGATCGTGGGAATGCATCCCCGAGATGGAGACATTGGCATCAATGTCTGCAAAGAAAAAAAGCTGACCAACATGCGTTCCTCCACCGCCGACATCGCCAAGCGCCTTAGTCCCATAGTCAACCTGAGCCTGGATGAATCCCTGGACTTCATATCCTCTGACGAGCTTGTGGAGGTAACTCCCCAGAGCCTGAGGCTGCGAAAAAGAAAGCTTTCCTCAGCGGCGCGGCAAAAAAGGCGCGGGGTGAGCGAGAATCCCCGGGCTTAGTCGTTGCCCCAAAATGTCACGCTGAGCCCTTCGGCGTTGCTCAGGATAAACTCCGCGAGGGGTCTAATGTCCTCGGCCACATGGTCCTAAAGCCATTGGTATAGCGTAACCGCCGTACTGACTCACGAGGTTTTACGCACCCGGGATTTAAATTCCTCAGTCGCGGAGTTTATTCTGAGCCGAACCGTAGGGCTCCTTCGGAATGACGTGGGTCGATTTGAGATAGATTCCTAGGGGTTGCGGCCGGGCTGCTGAGTAATTCGGGGGCTCCGGCGGAAATTAGGTCATCGGATCGCGGCCAAGGCGGAGAGAAGGTATGAGACCATACGATTGGTATCATAAAGCTGTAGCGAAGATTACGACCTTTCTGCCCGGCCTAGACCCGAATCTGGAAGTGGAGCTAGATACGACTGTTGTTACCCCGAACCAGGGTGGCGAGGAATACACCACCTTCGTTCTGGTCTTCTCCCACTCGTCAAATCCCAAACTCCAGTGGACGATGGAGGTGGAGCCGGACGAGGATTACATCGAAAACGAACTGGAGCAGGTAGTCACCAATATCTACATGCAGCGGGTCGAGTAATTGACTGACAGCTCGTGTTTGAGCAGGCTGAGTTAATCCATCCCTGGGACAGAGTCCCCAACCGGGTGGATTCTTCACTAGGGTATGTTAGACGATTGAAGGCCGGGCTGATCGCCCTTCGACAGGCTCACCACGAACGGACCCCG
>JADFQT010000146.1 GCA_022561675.1 Chloroflexota bacterium | reverse complement strand
TGGTTGACGCCTCCGTGATGCCCGACGTGATTCGCGCCAACACCAACGCCACCACCATAATGATTGCGGAGCGGGTCGCCGAGTGGATCGTCCAGGGAAGCTAGCCCAGGATCTTTCGATGGTCATTGCGAGGGCCGCAGGCCCGAAGCAATCTCATGAGGGTATGGAGGGATTGCTTCGCTCCGCTCGCAATGACAATGGGGGGGAACTGGAAGACCCCCGTCAGCTAGCCCCCCCGCTCTACCCAATTCCAGTGATAGCGGCTAAAATCACAGGGTAACTTTGCGGATAAGGACGGTGCCCTGATGGCTGGCAAGGACGTAAGAATAGAGCGCGACTCCATGGGTGAAATGGAGGTCCCCGCCGGCGCCCTATACGGTGCCTCCACCATGCGGGCGGTGCTCAACTTTCCCATCAGCGACCTGCGGTTTTCCCGAACCTTCATCCGCGCGCTGGGATTGATCAAGCAGGCTGCCGCGCAGACCTTCGTGGAGATGGAGGTTCTGGACGAGAAAATCGGCCAGGCTATAGTCCAGGCGGCTCAGGAGGTCATCGACGGAAAGCTGGACGACCATTTCGTCTTGGACATCTTTCAGACCGGTTCCGGGACCTCCACCAACACCAATGCCAACGAGGTCATTGCCAACCGGGCCTCCCAGTTAATGGGCGGCGACCTGGGCTCCAGGCTGGTTCATCCCAACGACCACGTGAACCTAGGCCAGTCTTCCAACGATGTCATCCCCACCGCGATCCATCTGGCGGCCTTGCTGGCGATCAAGGAAGACCTGGTTCCGGCCTTGCAAAACCTGAGCGGTGAGCTTCGGAAAAAGTCCGACGAGTTCTGGCCCATCATCAAGACCGGCCGCACCCATCTCCAGGACGCCACGCCGGTACGGCTGGGCCAGGAATTTTTGGGATTCGCCGGACAGGCGGAGAACAGCATCAAGCGTTTGGGTAGAGCCCAGGAGGCCTTGGCGGAGGTTGCCCTGGGAGGCACCGCAGTGGGTACGGGAGTGAACACCCATCCTGAGTTTTCCCAGCGGACCTGCCGTCGGCTATCCCAGACTACCGGGGTGCTGATTAGAGAGACGGAAAACCATTTCCAAGCCCAGTCGACCCTGGACGCGCTGGTGGAGGCCAGCGGCCAGCTCCGCACAGTGGCCATCAGCCTGCACAAAATCGCCAACGACATCCGCTTCATCGGCAGCGGCCCCCGAGCGGGCCTGGGTGAGATCTCCCTGCCGGAGGTCCAGCCGGGTAGTTCCATTATGCCGGGCAAAATCAATCCGGTCATATCCGAGTCGGTAATCCAGGTGGTGGTTCAGGTCATGGGCAACGACGCCACGGTGGCCCTCGCCGGCCAGGGCAGCTATTTTGAGTTGAATACCCTGATGCCAGTGGCCGCTTTCAACATTCTGCAGTCCATCTCGCTGCTGGCGGCCTCCGCCAATAACTTCGCCGAGCAGTGTGTCAAAGGAATCCAGGCCACCGAGACTGGTCCCTCAATGCTGGAAAAGGGCCTCATGCTGGGGACCGCCCTGTCTCCGGCCATCGGCTACGATGCCGCCGCAGCCATTGCCAAGGAGGCCTCCTCGACCGGGCAGACCATCCGCCAAGTGGCCAAGCTCCGCACTAAGCTGTCTGATGCCGAGCTGGACCGGCTGCTGAACCCGGAGGACATGACCAAGCCCAGCCTGGAGGTGCGGGGCGGCGGAGGTTAGGCTCGGGCCAGGGATTTTTTAACGGATTTCAAAGATAGATTTCAATGTTGAGGAAGGGTGCAGCCGATGATTTATGATTTCCGAATGTACACATTGAAGCCGGGAACTACCCAGGATTACATGGCCGCAGTGCGGGAGCTGGCCTTGCCGATTCGTCAGAAGTACGGGGTGAAGCTGGCCGGCTGGTACTACAGCGAGATTGGGGAGTTGAACCAGGTGGTTCATATCTGGGCCTTCAACGATGAGGCCCACATGGCCGAGGCCAAGGAAAAGGTCAGCAAGGACCCGGACTGGATCGGCAAGTATTTACCCAGAGTGCAGGGCCTGATTGAATCACAGAAGACTTATCTGATGATGTCCCCGGACTTCGCGCCGGTGCCTGCCTGAGAATCGGGAGCCGCCCCCAGCGGGTGGCAACGTTCAGGGAAGGGCGGCCAGGGCCTTGATCTCCACCAAGAACTCCTCTCGAACCAGTCCGCTGATGACCAGTAGAGTATTGGGAGGAAAATCGCCTTCCGGATACAGACTGGGGAAAAGCTCAGCTCGGGCATCCAGGAAGGGTTGGATGGAATCCCTTCCCACAACATAAGTGGTGAATTCCACCACATTGTTGAAACCGGCGCCGGCTTGCTTCAAGATCTGTTCGATGTTGTGAAATACCTGGCGCGTTTGGGCAAAGGCATCCCCAGGTCCTACCAGATTGCCCGCTGCGTCCAGCGACACTTGTCCCGCGACGAGGACCAGCCGGGAAGCCTGCACCTCCGTAGCCTGCGAGTAGGCACCCAGAGGTTGAGGTGCGTCTTGCGTATTGATGGCATTGCGGTGTAGTTGGGTCATATTTGTACCTCCGTGCTGGCTCCCTCCAGTTATTCCAGGTGGACATCGGGCCGGGACCTCCGCAGAAACATAAGGGGCGGGTCTCAAACCTGCCCCTTACCTGAAAATCCACTATGCTCCAACCGAAAGCTCTCCCCCACCCGGTCAGGAGCGCCCTAGATTAAAGCCTCCGGCGTAACTATCCCTTCCATGTCTTCGGCTGAAGCCGGATTCTGGGGTTCCACCTTCAACTCCGTTTCCATGAACCAGTAAACCTGCTTTAAATGGTGGGTGCTGTGGCTGAGGATTATGTTGAGCAACTCGACGACGGTCACCTCGCCGCCATAATGGGCCGGCACCACCCGGTCGAAGGCGTCATTATTGCCGCTATTCAAGAAGCTGGTGATGTCTCGGCGCACGCTGTCCCCGTACTCGACCATCGCTTCGGGTTCAACGATGTGCTGCAGACTCTCCCGGCAGGCCCGCATATCCTCAGTGCTCATGCTGCCATGCTCGTGGCTGCGCCAGGCCAGCTCGGGGAAGGATAGGATGTGCATAATGGTGTCCCGCAGGGTTTCAGGGCGCCAGGAAACGGATTGCTGAAGTTGCTCCCTGGTCAGCTGGAGAGCCGCCCGGGTAGTGGCTTGAAGAATGGCGTCATACTTGGCCGCTAGCCAGGAGGTCTTGCCGGACAGGTCCAACTCGACGTCCAGATTCAAGGCCGCTATCAGTTTTCTCGGGTAGTAGCCGATGATCAACTCGTCATTGTCGATGACGGTAACCGGCGCGGCCTTGACCCCGCGGCTCTTCAGGTACTCGCGGGCCGGTTCATCGGTGGCCAGGTCGTGGTGCTCATACTGAACACCGTTGGACGAGAGAAACTCCTCTAACGTCCGGCAGCTGAATCAACCAGGGTTGGTGTAAACGTGCACTTCCATGATTGTCCTCCTTATCCTGTCTCTGCTAGCTGTTTTCAGTCCCGCTCCGGGCCCTCCGGCGTCTCTGGCATGTTCTCCAGAATATCCTGCAAGGTCCGGTCCAGCTCCGGGTCCAGCTCCACCGGCTCCACGAAAGGAGTGTAGCTGAAATCCGACCGGGCCCGGTCGATAAGGGATTTGGCTGCGGCGTTGCTGTCGCCGATTTTCTCCAGGGTTTCCCGAAGGCGATTGGATTCCTTTTCCCCCATGGTTTGGAGCTCCGACAGGTCGATGCTCAGGTTAAACATGGGTTTGAGCCGCCTCATAATGTCGTAGAAAGCCCGATGGTCGGTGGCTATTCCCACCTGCTGGCTATCGGAGGTGGAGAAGGGAAACATGGGCGCCATGCCGCCCAAACGAAACATTTCGACCTCGGGGTGCTCGAAATGGGCCATGCTGACCAGGGCCATGCCGATGGTCGGTCCTTGCCTGCCCCGGCTGCCGTAGCTAGAGTACTGCAACCCGAACCGATCCAAATTCTCCTTCATTCCCGCCTTGCTGTAGACGCAGCTTATTCGGCGTTCCAGCTCGGGTGGAGCCGGACCGTTGTATCCCTCCACGGTCACCGTCTGCTGGATGCCCAGCTCACTCAAGGCTTCGAAGAATGCCTGTCCGTAGAGGTCCATCCGGAACCAGGGTTCCTCACCCCGAAAAATTATCAGGCCGTTGCCCCCGTCGTAGAACCCGTTCTCCCAGGCCATGGGTCTGCTGGGTAGACCATCCTGGAAAGCTGCCCGGGGTCGGAAGGCGTCGTGGGTCCCAGCCACTTGGAAGGGATAGCACATGTTGGACAGAGTGGGGGACATTTCGGCGATCTTCTTCGCGCTAAGCCGGGCGATCAGGTACCTGGACAAGCCGCTGGAAATGTCTCCGCCGTCGGACCATTGCCTGCGCCATCCCGCGATGAGATATTGAGCGGCGGGCTTTTCGTGGACGATCAACAAGTCGCTAGGCATGGGGCGCTCCTTCCCATCAGCACCAATTCCGGTTAAAACCAATTCCGGGGGTGATTGCGAGGCGGTATTGTGACATCAACTAACTTCCCTTATCAAAGGGAGGGACGGTTTAAACACGGCCTTAATATACCATTACTACGGATCGGCCCACTACCCCAGATTCTTACATTAGCCGTCAATGGCCGGGACAGGCCTGCGGCTCTGGCCTTATTCGGCGTGCAGCGCCAAAAACTCGCGAATCTGGTGCGCGCACCATTCCGGGTAGAGCACGTTAATGCCGTGACCCAGCCGGGGATACACCACCAGACGGCTTTCGGGGATTTGCTCGGCCATGTATCTTTGCTGCTCCACCGTCGCGGTGGGCGACTCCTCGCCTGATAGCAACAAGGTGGGAACCTTTACCTCTTTCAGGTGGGGACGGAAGTCCAGGGTGTCCAGGTAGGCCTGCAGCTTGCGGCCAATGGCCGAAGAAGTCTGGTCCATTTCAGAGATGTACCAGTCCTTCAACCCTTGCGGTGAGACCTTGGGGTCCAGGCGCATATCGATTGTGGCGGTGGACCAGGCCCCGATTCCCCGGGCCATGGTCTGGTCCCAGTCCCCGCCGGGCACCTCCCCCTGGCGCCGGGGCAGCCGGCAGGGAGTATTGCAGAGGACCAGGGCTCGGGTACGCTGGGGAAAGGCGTGGGCGAACTTCAGACCGACAATTCCCCCAAAGGATTCTCCAACGAAAACCACCTGCTGTATCTCTAAATGGTCCAGCAGCCGGATGATGTCCCCGGCGAAGGTGTCCAGGTCCGGCGCATAATCCTCTTCCCGCATGGTAGACCGTCCCATCCCCCGCAGGTCTGGGCGCAAAATTCGGAACTCCCGCCCCAGCGCCGGCACCCAGTTGTACCAGAACTTGCCGCTGCGCGAAAAACCGTGCTGCAAGAGCATGGCCGGCGAATCCCGCCAGGGGTCGGTGTAGTCGTTGTCCTCGTAGTAGACCTGTAACGTGGGACTGATTTCTAGATTCGGCATGGAATCCCCCCAAGCTTTCTCGGTGGTTGCTACGCCTTGATGCTTCAGGTTACTGAAATCGAGGCATCACCTCTTCGGCGAATAGCCGCAGGTCCAGGGAGCTGACCGGGTCCGGAAAAATAAGGAAGAAGTAGCTGATGCCGTGTTCCACGTACTCTTGAATCTGCCGGACGCACTGGTCCGGAGTGCCGCAGATGTACCGGGAAAGCTCCTTCTGAAATTCCTCCGGCGTCAGGTTGACGGCCTGCGCCCGCTGGATTACCCGGCGCTCCAGGTCTGAAGATGTTTCCGCTATCAGCACCCCGGCGTTGTGGCTGACTTGAATTTGGGAAAAGTCCCGGCCCACTGCCTGGCAGTGCTGTTCCAACACCGCCAGCTTCTGCCGGTGCTCCTCCAACGTCAACCCTATGCCGATGTTGCAGATGTCGGCATGCTTGGCCACCGCCCCCAGCAGATAGGTTTCCCCGTGCCCGCCGATGATCACCGGTGGATGGGGTTTTTGGACCGGCGCCGGTTTTACCGACGCTTGTTTCAGATGGTAATATCGCCCGGCAAAATCCACTTTATCCTCCACCCACAGCCGCTTTATCAGCTCCACCGCCTCTTCCAGCATGTCCACCCGCTGGGACGTGCTGGGGAAGGGGATGCCGGAGGCTAGATGGTCCCCGCGGCCGCCGCCGGCGCCAATACCCAGCTCCAGCCTGCCGCCGCTGATCACGTCCACGGTCGCGGCCGTCTTCGCCAGGATGGACGGGAAGCGGTAGGAGACACAGCTCACCAGGGAACCCAGGCGTAGCGTAGTGGTCTCTGCGGCCAGAGCCGCCAGCGTGGTCCAGCAGTCCAGGCAGTTCCTCTCCTGGGACCGGGCATCCAGAAAAAGGTGGTCGGACAGCCACATGGAATTGAAGCCAAGGATCTCGCACTCCAAGGCGAGGTCCCTGAGAGTGCTATAGTCGAAGCCAAACTGCGGCTCTATCTGAATACCAAACTCCGCCATGCGCTCCTCCTAATCAAATACGCCATAACTCCATGCGCACAGATA
>JADFQT010000145.1 GCA_022561675.1 Chloroflexota bacterium | reverse complement strand
CCCGCGCCTGCCGCGAAGGACGGTCGACAAAGCTGCCTGGACTGGCTGAGGCCCGCTGAATCTCATCAAAAGAAATCTGAACTTGGGGTGGCGGATCGTAGCCACCCCGGTAAAAGAACAACACCGCCCCGATAAAAAATCCCAGGGCAAACACCGGGATAAGAACGAATAAACCTAGCTTACGGATACGGACCTGCATAGATGTAATAAATATTGGGCCGGCTGATTTCCAGCGGGAATCCAGGCAGGGGATCCTCTTGGGTCTGCTGCAGGACCCCGGACCTCAGCAAGTTCCCCAACTCGGAGCTCCCACTCAAGCCGGCGGCATAGCCCAGTCTGCTGAGGCCACCGGCCGGGTCTCCCTGAGCCTGAGCCAGGGACATGAGGGCCAGGACGCCGGACAGATCTGCCGGTGGTTCCGCATCCGAGGATACGGCGAAAATCCTTCTAATTTTCTGTATGAAGAGACGATCCACCTCGGTGTTGATGTCCACCAGTTCGTAGTTGGAAATTCCCGCCATGTCGGCAACCCTTTCGATCGCATCGCTGTCATTACCAATGGCATCGGCCAGACCCAACTGCACTGCCTCCACCCCGGCGTAAAGACGTCCCTCCAGCAACTGTTCTTCGCTGATCCGGAGCCGATCTCCGCGCTCGGTTATCACCATTTGAGCAAAGGATTGCTTCAGCAGGTCCACCATGCCAATCCATTCTCGGCGGGTGCTGCCGCTCAACTTGGAAGGACCGGTAACCACCAGGTTTTCCGGCGGAACAGAGGGAATAACCGGGCCGGCAAAGGAGATGACCCCCACGTTGCCAACCAGGGACGAGGACTTAACATAGGTATAGTTGGCTCCCATGGCCATCATGTAACCACCGCTGGCCACCAGGCCGCCCATGACCATGACCAGCGGTTTCTCTGCCCGCAGCTTGCGACTCTCCAGGTACAGCTCTTCGCTGGAGGAGGCGCCGCCGCCCGGACTGCTCAGTTTTAGAACCACGCCCTTGATTCTCGGCTGACGTCGAGCGTACTCCAAGTAGGATCCGATGACAAAGGCCGAGTCTTCGTTGATAACTACGAAGGGGATGGTAATGATGCCGATTTGAGGTTTGCCGGGGAAAAGGTTGAAGAAGGCCAGGTAACCAAGCACGATGCCAACGACGGCCAAGGCCGGGATGGCAACGTACCAACTGAGGAAAAACCGGGCGATTCTGCTCATGCTCTTTAGTAGATCCGATGCACCGAACCGGTTAGGCGTCGTCCCAACCCGGTTCTAGCAACCGGATAGCCCTTCTTCCGGATACCCCATTCTTATGAGGCTGGGCATGGGGATAATACGTTAGCTGCCAACTAGGTGTCAACTAATACGCATAGCAGAAACATTCGGATTTGGAGGGGTTGGCGGTGAGATTTCTCTCAATCGAGAACCATTTAGCCAGAGGGAGTGACCCCGGCTGGCTCATGACCTCGAGTCCGCCGCGTGTAAAGAACAGGTGCCGCAACCGGGAAAATCGGCCGGGCTACTCCAGGTGAATGCCGTGGCTCAAAATATCTTTGAAGATCAGCAGCATCATATCCCGTTCGGTCAACTTCAAATAAGTGCCCATGGCCATGAATTCTTGCATCAACACATCTTTGAAATCCTCGACCGGAGTCAGGGTTTCATCCTCTTCAATCAGCAGAAGCCTGGCGTACTCTCTCAAAAACACCAGATTCTCCTGCATGATTTCCTGGGGGCTAATCAAGTTGGGTCCGGGAGATTGCTCCATCCCTAATCTATTCCTTTTCTGCCGCGTCCCTTGGGGAGATAAACCCAGGTTTGCTGGGCAGAAGGTTCCTCACCTAGACTTTCCATGCCATCCCACCGCCAGGGTTTTTGACAAAAATGACTGATCCCAACCCTCAAATTTGAGACTCGAGAAAATCTTTGGCGGGAATGAGGTGAAATGAACTCTTTTTAGGCTGCACTTAAGGTAACGGCAGAGAGTGAACCCGGCGGTCACTAGGAGGTGATTAGAGGGGTTAATTTGGTGACGACAAGCGACATCTTTAAGAAAATTTGCTGAACTTTCTCCTGGAGGCGGTCGGGGCAGGCGGCAAGTTGCCGCAAAACGCCAGTCTTGATACGTCGGATATAAACGACGAGGGGCCTAACCCCCAAATGTCACCGAATGTTTACCGCCGGTCTACCTCGTCCCCATATTGTTGACCGCCATAAAGACCCACGATATATATGCTAGACAACGTATCGAACAGGCGCCTCTTCCCTGAGTAGGGCGTAGTCCTGAATGGAGCGCGTACATGAAAGTTGTAATTATTGGTGCGAACCCACGTACCATAGATATCGCTAAAGTAAGTGTCCGGCTGCGGTGGCCAGATGCTTCCATGCAGTCGTGTTCCACCGCCAGAAAGGGCCTGGACCTGGTAGAGCAGGAATGGCCTAATATTGTGATTGTCCACCCGGATTTTAAAGACTCGACTCTCTCGGCGATGATCCAGGAGTTGCGCGGTTTTTCCAATGTGCCGCTGCTGGTTTTGGGGGCCGAAGGAGATGAAATGGAGGCCGTAACCTCCCTGGAATTGGGGGCCGACGACTACGTACGGTTACCTTGTGACCTTACCGAGTTGACAACCCGAATTTGGGCCCTGATGCGCCGGGCTGGTACCACCGCCACCTATGAGACGGAAAATCCTCTGACCAGCGGACATTTAATGGTGAATCCGGCAACCTACGAGGCGTTCCTGTCAGGTCGCCGGCTGACTCTAACCACCACCGAGTTCCGAATGCTGTTCTTGCTGATAAAGAACTGGGGCATTGTCGTTTCGCGGCAAACCCTGGAGCGCACCCTCTGGGGCGAGCGAGTGGACAGCTACGGGTTGGTCAAGAAGTACGTGCAGCGCCTGCGCCAAAAGCTGGGAGACGATGCCCGGGAACCTTTCTGGATCGCCAATGTACACGGCGTCGGCTACCGCTTCATCGGTCCCACTCCCAAGACTCAGGAAAACGTCGCCCACAAACAGAGTTTCGAGAGGACCGCCGGAGCGGTGCTTTAAACCGGGTCGCAGCCTGTTTTTCTATCGCAAGCTGGTGTCGCTTCCTTCTTTTTTGGAGGCACGCAACAGAAATGACCCGAATGAGCTTCGGCTAATGCCGGAGCTTTTTTGAGTTGATTTCCCAGCTTCGTACGGGCCAAATTACCCGGGCCAAGCCACCGGCGGGTGTGGTTTCTCCTCAAGAGAAGGTATAATGGCCGGCATGAATCCGCGACCGGCAGCCCCAGCCCCTCTCGCTCTGCTCAGCAAGGTCTGGCCCCGCCCTAATTTTGGTGACCAAGCCTGCTGTCCGGTATCTGGGCAGACTCCTGCCGAGGAATCTGTCAATGCCCTGACCCACGGCGTTGGCCTGCTCCTCAGCATCGCCGGCCTCAGCCTTCTGGTAACCCTGGCCAGCTTCACCGGCAACCCCTGGTATATCGTAGGTAGCGCCATTTTCGGCTCTACCCTGGTCCTGGTCTACACCGGATCAACCCTGTATCACGCCTCCCGCTCGACCCGCCGAAAGCGGGTATGGAGGGTGGTCGACGAATGCCTGATTTATCTGCTTATCGCCGGAACCTACACTCCCTTCGTCCTGGGACCTCTCAAAAGTCCTTGGGGATGGGCCATCTTGGGAATCGTTTGGGGTATTGCAGTTCTCGGCATAGGCGGGAAGATCCTCTTCCCGGGCCGATTGCGGGGGGCTTCCATCGCGCTTTACATGGCGCAGGGATGGCTGATTCTGGTGGCGGCAGTCCCCACGATCAACAGCATTCCGGCCGGGGGAATAGCCTGGCTGCTATTGGGGGGGCTGGCCTACAGCGGCGGGGTAATCTTTCTCTTCTGGAGCAAACTGCCCTTCAACCACGGCGCCTGGCATCTCTGCGTCATGGCGGGCAGCGCCAGTCACTACTTCGCCGTCCTCTTCTACCTGCTACCCTATTGACCGAAACCGATTCGACGGCGGAATCAGGACCGATCCAATTCTTGGCCTAAATCCGGGCAGCGCCGGCATCCTGCGCCAAAGCAGCCTGAGAACACCTTCGAAGATTCGGGCGGCTGGAGCGGCCGCGACTAGCTTCCGCTCAATTACCCTGCTCAATCACTACCGGGCCAAATTTTTCGCCACCACCCTCGGCTGCCCCCGCCCGGCGCCGGAAGGGCCAGGGCCTGCTGCTGAATAATCACATGCAACTCCCCCACCTCCCGTTCCCGAATCTCCAGATGATGCTGGAGACTGGTCACCTGGTCCTTCAGCACACCCACCAGGTCCCGGAGCAGGTGGCCTTCTTGCCCTTCGGGCCGGGAACCCGGAGCGGCACTGTCAGAGCCGAAGAGTTGCTCATCCGGAATTTCCACCCACCAACGCCCGTTAGGCGGGTCTTCCTGATGACCGCTCAGCTGTCCGGTCCTCAGTTTTCGTCTGATGGTAATTTCCGAGGTTCCCAAGCTCTGGGCAGCCGCCTGGATCGTCAACGTCGCCATATCCTCCTCCCTGCCTATCCATTAGCGTAGGCACAGGATAATCAAAGGATAGGCGGGTGGCTAGGCGCGGTGGCGGCGAAGTTCCCCCAATCTTGCTCAGGATGACCCATGTCATTCCGAAGGGCTCGGGGTGATATTTTGAGATATTTATATGGGAGAGACATTTTAGACACCCGATACGGCAACACCCAAAACGGCTCGTTGCACCGGCTTTCACTCCCAAAGCCGGTCCGGCGGCTATAGCCCGAGGGCCTGCACGCCCAGCTTGGCCAGGTCCTCATCCTCTTGCGAGCTGAGGCCGCTGACGCCGATGGCTCCCAACACGGCCCCACTCGCCGGGTCCAGCACCACGGCGGCGCCTTGAGCCGACACCAGGTTTGGATTGCCAAAATCGCTGACGCTACGGCCCTGACTCTTGAGTCGCTCCGCGTAGTCGGCGGAGTTCACCCCCGACATGGCCGAGGTGTAGGCCTTTCGGATGGCGAAGGTCTGGGGGTTGGGGCGGCACTTGTCCATCCTGGCGTAGCTCACCAGGTTGCCGGCATCGTCGACTATAGCCATGGCCACCGGGCGGTCGGGCTCCTGGGTAGCCTTTTCAATCATGGCCTGCATCGCCTTCTGGGTTTGATCCAGACTCAGAATAGATTTGCTGTACATCTGTTACCTCCAGCTTGGGGAATGGCTCATTCTACTCTGGGCCCCATAGGCTGACAAGCAATTGAGCGAATGACCCCAGCGGTTGACCCCAAAATGCCAGCCCCTTTACAATGCTGGCAACTACCCGGGGCCGACAGCTATCCGGGTGGCCGGGAAAAATCGGCGGCACCCGACTGAGGAGATGACATGGAGAAGGTAGGATTCATAGGTTTGGGCAACATGGGCGGTGGCATGTCGGCCAACATCCAGCGCGCCGGGCATCCGATGGTGGTTTTTGACCTGCGCGAGGAAGCCGCCAAGCCCCTGCTGGAGGGAGGCGCCCGGCTGGCCAACTCGCCGGCGGAGGTCGCTGAGCTAAGCGACGTAATCTTCACCTCTCTCCCCGGTCCCAAAGAGGTCGAGGCGGTGGCCCTGGGTTCCCAGGGAATCCTCGAAGGCATTCGGCCCGGCAGCATCTACGTGGACCTGTCATCCAGCCGGCCTTCGTTAATCCGGCAGATGGAGCCGACCTTCCGTCAAAAAGGGATTCATATCCTGGACGCACCGGTCAGCGGCGGCAAAACCGGCGCTGCCAGCGGGGATTTGGCGGTGATGGTCGGGGGAGAGCGGGAGATTTTCGACCGGATCAGGCCGATTCTGGAATCCTTCGGCGACAAGGTGTTTTACGCAGGAGCCATCGGCGCCGGGTCCATCTGCAAGCTGGTCCACAACATGATTGGCCACAGCGTGCGCCAGGCCATTGCCGAGGGACTAACTTTGGGAGTGAAAGCCGGTGTCGAGCCGGAGGCGCTGTGGGAGAGCATCCGCCGGGGCTCGTTGGGGCGGATGCGGGTCCTCCACGAGGGACTGGTCAAGACCATGTTTCGCGGTGAGTACGAACCGGCCAGCTTCGCCCTGAACCTGGCCTTCAAGGACATTTCCCTGGCCACCGAGCTGGCCCGGGAGTACAACGTTCCCATGCCCATGTCTACCCTGGCGGAGCAGATCGCAATGCAAGCCATGAACCGGGGCTGGGGAGAGCAGGACAGCAGCGTTACGGTTCGGTTGCAAGAGGAGCAGGCCCAGGTCGAGGTCCGCGCGCCCCATCTGGACCCGGCCAAGGCCGGGAGGTTCATTACCACTCACCCGGATACTGACTAGACCCGGGCCTCGCAAGACCCTAACCTCCGGAAACCCCATCCTCCGGCGCCACCACCAGCCGGGAGGACCCGGCGCGGGACTGAACCCGGAAGATTTGACCAGAATATTTCGTTGGGAAACCGTGTGCATTTTGCTTCCAGCTGAAAAAGCGAAGGGCTTTAGGGGGCTCCCCAAATATGCCGATAAAGCTGCGGTGGGGGGCCGACCCGGTCCGGCGGCTGACCTAGC
>JADFQT010000144.1 GCA_022561675.1 Chloroflexota bacterium | reverse complement strand
CAGGACTAGAACCGGCAGTAGGGTCCAGCCGCAGGCCCGGTTTCGGAGCCAGCTAAGGGGCCTCAGAGTTAGGTAGTAAGGAAATCCCATCTGAAATTGGAAGGACGGGCGATTAATCGGGTATGGGAGCCTGTTGGCGGTGAAGTGGCTGAACCAGGAAAGTTGGCATCGGAGTCGCCCCGGGTTCATGGGATGGGAGGCTAGGGAACCCGCTGGCTTCTGCTCATCATGCTCGCCAACGCCGGGTGGACTTTCCCATGGATTATAGGCCAAGTGGTGACAGATCGCTGTCTGGTTAATTGGGTCAATTGGCCCCAATTCCCGCCCAGGCGGTGGCTTAACCAGGGAGCGGCCATAGATCCCCGAAGATACCAGGCCAATAATCCGCCGAGGCTAGAGGATCATGCTGGTATCCACGTCCAGATCGGTAGGAGCTGGCTCGCCGGTATAATCCTGCCACCACTTTTGGAATCTCTGGTCGCCAAACTTGTCCCGCAGGCGGCCCAGATGGGCCTTTACCTGCACGACCACCGGTAGATCATGCTCTACCACTAACTGGTGAGTGCGGGCAACCCATTCCAAGGCGCCCTGGAGGTCATCCTGTTCCTCGGCGATCATCCCCAGCTGGCCGTAGGTACGGACCATCCGCTGGACATCGCCCAGCTGCTCAAAAATCTCTCTGGCCTGAGTGTACCACTTCAGGGCATCGTCATAGCGCTTCTGCTCGTGGAAGAGCACCCCCAGCTGGCGGCACTCGTCCCCCACTCCCCGGCGGTCCCCCAGGTCCTCCAGGTGTTCCAGCGCAGTTAGGTACCACTCCTCCGCCTCGTCGTAGAGGATGCCTCGGGACTGGGCCAGCAGCCCCAGATGATGAAACTCCACCACCATTTGCTCCCGATTGCCAATACGGTCGCTCAGGTGGAGGGCCTGCTCGTAACGGTCCCGAGCTTCCTCAAATTGGGACTGAGCATGGTAAATGATGCCGAGCTGATGGTAAATCTGTACCGCGGTCTCTTCATCCCGGCTTTCTTCTACCAGGTCCCGAGCCCGATAATACCAGCTTTCGGCCTCCTGGTATTCGAACTTGAGATGGGAGATCATCCCCAAGGCCCGGTAATCTTTGACCATTTCTTCCTCATCCGGGACGCGTTGGTGGATGTCCAGGGATTTCTTGTACCACTCCTTGGCCTCGGTATAAAGCCGCTGACCCTGCCTGACCTGCCCGAGGGCGTAATGATCGTCAGCCACAGAATGAAGGTCTTCCCCATCTTCAATGATGGCCAGGGATTTTTGCAACCAGCCGGCGGCTTCGTCCCATAGCCGGCGATTCAGCGAGATTATGCCAAGCTGGTGGTAGACGGCGGCGGTACGAGGGTCCTGCTCCCCCTCCGGCTCGGCGACCAGGTATTCCAGCAATTGCTGATTCAAGGTCTCAGCCGTATTCAGGTCCAGCAGCTCGGTAGCCTCACTGGCGGCGGTGCCCTGAAGATAAACCCACATTTCAATGGCTCCCCGCTCTTTCGCCTCGGCGGCGGTTACCCCCACCGACTCCAGAAGCTGTCCCCGGAGCCGCTGCAGCTCGGGGTAACGCTTCTGCATGCGGTAAACCTGGGCCAAGGGTTGAACCAGCAGCTGGGCGCTGTCCCACTGTTCCGCCTCCAGGGCCAGTCCCAAGGCCTGGGTCAAGTTGCCTTCTTCGGCCAGGATCGCGGTGACCCCGGAGGCCTGATTCTCGTAGAGAGACTCCATAAAGTAGTCGGCTGTATCGGCGTAAACCCGCAAGAACTCAAGCTCCAACTGGCGGATAGCCGGGCCGGTCAGCTGTTGGGTCAACTTTCGGCCGAAGAACCAGGGCAGGGCCGGATGAATCTGGTAAACGCTGGGGGAGATAGGTTCCAGGAACCCGGCGGCCTGAGCGGAGCGCAGCATGGTGCGGCATGCGCCCCAGCCCAGCTCTTCCCCCATCGCGCTGCGGTAGGCCCGCTCCTGAGTGATGTGATTCAGAATGTCCATCATCGCCCGCCTCTGGAACAGGGCGAGCATCGGCAGGTGGGTTCGGCTGCGGTGAGTCATTTTGCTCCAGGAGTATTCCATCACCGCCGTCAGGTAGGAGGGCCGTCCCTCTTCTACCGCATTCTCGGGCATTTCCTCTATGCCCCGGCGAATCTCCGCCAGCAATACCGAAGCCGGCACCTCTTTCAACAGGGGTAAGGCGATCTGCATCGCCAGGGGATGCCCCTCCAGCAGCTCCAGCAAAGCCAGGGAATCGGGGGTCACCCTGGCCGAATCTATCGTCGCTTTTTCCAAGATTATCCCGGCCAGTTCCAGCCGGTCGTGCCCGCGCAGGCCGGCCAGCGTCTGTTTTTGAAACGGAACAGTTAGCCACGACAGGGAAGGATGCTGGCTTACCAGCAACAGCCGGCTGCCCGATCCACCCTGAGTTACCTGAGCGATAAATTCATTCAACTCGGCTTGCTCGTCCAGGGTTAACAGTCCCGACCCTTCCCGCGCCGTATCCCCAGCAACGTTCTGGATGTTGTCCCAGACCAGCATTGAAGGGCGCTTCTGGAGATAGTCCAGCACCCAAAGCCGCTGCTGCCTGGCGTTCATGTCGGCGAATTCCAGTCCAGCGGCGGAGGTTCCGATCTCATGAATGATTCTTTCGAGACCCGCCGGATGGGACGCCTCGAAGGTCGAATAAAATACACCGCCGGGAAGCTGGTCCCGGAAGGTCCGCTGGCACCAGCGGGATATGCCGAGGGCCAGCTCGGTTTTGCCAGCCCCGGTATCGCCCGAAAGCAGCACCAACGGACTCCCCTGGAAAAGGCGTTCCACCTGGCGTATTTCCAAGTTCCTACCGACCAGCCCGTACTGCCCGGCGGCGGGCAGGGGGGTTCCCGTATCCTCCTCCTCCGCTCCTGGCATTACCGGGGGCGCCAGTGGGTCCGGCTTTTCTTCCTCGATAACCGGTGGCGTGTAGTGGCCGGATTCATAGACCTGGGGAGTAATCCAGTCCCAGAACACTTTTTTTCCAGTCAAGGTCAGCCGGTGCGGGTCGTCCATCAGGCTGCGGCGGGCTCGGGCCAAGGACGTTCCCAGGCCGAACCCTTGGGTGAGCGCCTGATACATTTCCTGGAGGAACCGCTCCGTCGTGTCAGCACCGTGCAGGACGTGGGGCAAGATCGCCGCTTGTGGAACGCCGGCTTGGGCTAGGACCCGGCCGGCGGCCGGCCAGAGGTGCGGTGCATGGCCTGAGTTGGTCTGCTGCCCGGCAGCCAGCACTACCAAGGGAACCTGTGCCGAAAGTAGCAGTTGCGCCACCCGAGAGACCGGAACCGGGTCTGCTTGGTACTGCTCGTCCTCAAAGATAAGATCCGGGACTAATCCCGGCTCAGAATCTTCCGCTGAATCTCCCGACGTACCGGGCGCGATGGTGATGCCGTCGAAATGGACCAGGTGGTAGTGCCCGGAGCGCTCCTCTAGAACCTGGCTCAAGGACTCCCAGGTTGGTGGACGGAGATAGTCCAGCTCTACCTGGATGTTAAGGGATTCCAGGACCTTTATTGTCTCGGTGGCCTGTTGACCGTGAGACCCCTGGATGTTGGCACCGGAGTCTTCTGCAATCAAAGCTGGCATAGGTGAGACCAGCAGGACGTTTAACTGCGGGGCCGAGGACTGCTCTTGCTCAGCGGGCGGTGAGGCCTGATCCAACCGGCGCGCCACCGACGCCATCTGGGTAGCCGGGTATCCGGCATCAGGTTCGTTCATCAACTCCCAGGGCAGGGCCAGAAACTCCGGCTGGTCGGATATGATGTTTAGGGTACATTCGGCCAGCCCAGCGGCCGTCGCCTCCGAGTAGAGGCGGAAAGATTCCTCGTTACCCCTAAATGCGGCTTGGAACAGCAACCGGCCCAGGTTCCGCAGGCCCGTTTCTACCGCTTCGGCCCGGGCCGGGGCTTCGCCAAAGGGATTATCTAGGTATTCCCGCAGGTACCAACCGATCTCTTCGTAGTCGGAATCGGCCAGGGGGTTTTGGAAAGCCACCGGCGGTGCGCTCTGCCTGCCATTTCCGGACATCCAGCCTACCTGTACCTGCCCGGCTTCGGAAAGATGGCGAATTTCCAAGACCTCTACCAACATTGCCTCCTGTTGCCGAAAGGAGAGGTCTCCCCGGGGGGAATCCTCCTTGCCTTTTCTAGCCCATGGGCCGCATTATACTATATGGGGATTAGCGCGGCTCTCGTTGGCCGGGGACCCGGGTCAGGGGCCAAGCACCCCAGTCAGGCTTGGAAATGGGGAAGGCATCCATGTTGGTGAGCTACTCAGTCTTAAACCTATGGCTTAGTAACTGCCGTACCGACTCATGAGGTTTTATGGGCCCAAGATTTAGATTACTCAGTCGCTTAGCTCTTTCGGAATGACATGGGTCGCGTTGAGATAAATTCTTTAAGGTCGGGGTGAAAAGTGATTAGCTTAGATGATGAAATACGACAACTAATAGACAATGCCCTTGAGGAGGGCGTGTGTTGCGTGCTGGGCACGGCGTCCCCAGAAGGCAAGCCCCAAATAAGCATGAAGGGCAGCGTGTTGGTATTTGACCGGGAGACGCTGGCCTACTGGGAGCGGGCCAAGCGGTCGGCGCTTGAAAACGTTGTTGATAACCCTCAGGTGGTGATTTTCTACCGAAACCCGGCCAAGCGGATTAACTGGCGCTTCTATGGCACCGCCACTGTATTCGAGGCGGGCGCAATTCGGGATAACGTCATGAACCGAACAGTCCAGGCCGAGCTGGACCGGGACCCGGAACGCATCGGTGTGGCGGTGCTGGTAAAGTTGGACCGCATTGTGGAGCTAAACGGCAATGTGCTGCAGGAGCGGGATTAGCGAGAGTGGCCGCCCCGCAAGTTCGACAAACCCGGCCAAGAATACCCGCGAGTCGATGAAGTACGAGCTGATCGGTGTCTAGAACAGAGCAAGTGCATCGACGGCCTTGACGCCCTGGCCCTCGGGCAGCACGATCAATGGGTTGATGTCGAGCTCGGAAAGCTGACCTTCCAGATTTACCGCCAACTGAGAAACCTGCACCAGCGCGCCGGCCAGCGCCGTCACGTCGCCCCTCGGGCTGCCTCGGAAGCCCTGCAGCAGCTTGGCTCCCTTTACCTGGCCAATCATCTCCCGGGCCTCCTCGAGATTGATGGGACATAACCGCAGCGCTACGTCGTTGTAGATCTCCACCATTATGCCGCCGGTGCCGAAGAGCAAGACCGGACCCAGCTGGTCGTCATATGACAGTCCCACTATCACCTCGGTGCCGCCAGTCACCAACTCCTGAACCAGGACGCCGTTAAGAACCCCTGCGGGGGCGTGAGTTCTGGCGCTAGACATGATCTCATCGTAGGCGGCAGCCACTTGCTCGGCGTTCTGGAGACCCAACCGCACTACTCCGGCCTCGGTCTTGTGCAGGATGTCGGGCGAGTCGACCTTTAGCACCACCGGATAGCCAATGGTCTGGGCGGCATCCACCGCCTCGGCCGAGTTCGCGGCCAGAATTTCCCGAGTGGTGGGCACTCCCCAAGCGTTAATCAACTGCTTGCTTTGATGTTCGGACAGAGCCGAACTACTGATGCCAACCTTGGGCCGAAGTCCGGCCAGGGCTTGGGTCTGCTGCTGGCTCATGTTCTGCTTGGTGGCGAACCCCTGGGATAGGCGCAGATCCCGCCAGGAATGGTAGTTCTGCAACGCGCTGAGCCCCAGTGCCAGCTTGTCTGGCACATAAAATATGGGAATGTTGGCTTCCTTCAGCATGGGGAGCCCCGAGGTTGCACCCCGAGTGCCGGTCCACAAGAAGGCTACACCCTTGCCGTGCTTCAGGCCTTCGTCGCGATGGGCGATGACCTGCTCTGCCTGCGCGTCGGCTCCGGCGCTGGCGACGACCAGGCAGCCTACGTTCGGCTGTCCGGCCATATGGCCCATTATCTCGGGGAAGGACTCGCTGTTGGCGAACCCGGTCACATCGGCGGGGTTGGCCGCCCAGCCGAAACCCTTGATTATGCCGTTGATGCCATCTCTGGCCTGGTCGGTCAGGGGCGGCAAGTCCAACCCGGCCTGGCCGCACATATCGGCGGTCAGGGAGCTGATGCCTCCGGAGTGGGATACTACCGCAACCCCGCGCTGAACCGGCTTGGGGGAGTGGGCCAGTAGCTGGGAGACCTCAAGCAGCTCGTCGTAGTCCCGAACCCGAGTGATGCCGTACTGAGCGAACATCGCGTCGTAGCGCTCATCCATGCCGGTAAGAGCGGCGGTGTGAGACCTGGCCGCCCGGGTGCCCAGCTCGGAGCGACCGATCTTGATCAGTACAATGGGCTTGCATCTCTCGGCGGCCAGCTTGGCTACCTCCACCAGCTTTCGGGCGTCCTTGAAGCCCTCGACAAATCCAGCGATTACCTTCACCCCATCGTCGTCCAGCAGGTATCGGGCGAAGTCGCAAAAGTCCAGGTCCGCTTCGTTCCCTGTGGAGATAATGTGGCTGAGTCCGATGCCGTTTTCCACCGCCCGGGTAAGAAAGGGACCGAAGGCGGAAGCTCCAC
>JADFQT010000143.1 GCA_022561675.1 Chloroflexota bacterium | reverse complement strand
TCAGCAACTGCTTCAGCTGTTGTGGCGACTGCGGCAGGGCGTAGAAGCTCCCTTTTTGGAGACGGCTGGGCACGAGGAAATCCCTGGCCCCTTCCGGCGTGCTCTTGATCAAGATGGGCGTCTCGATCTCCAGGAACCCCCTGGCATCTAGGAAGTCGCGGATGTATTTCACCACCCGGTGGCGCAGGATCAGTGTCCGTTGCATTATCGGACGGCGCAAATCCAAATAGCGGTATCTCAGACGCAACGCCTCATCGGCCTCCACGTCATCCGTGATGTAAAAGGGCGGGGTCAGCGAGGGGTTAAGAACCTGGAGCTGATCTACCATTACTTCCACTGCGCCGGTGGGCATGGCTGGATTTTCCGAGCCCTCGGGACGTCGGGACACCGTCCCTTCCACCTGGATGACCCACTCGGTCCGCACCTGGTCGGCCAGCTTGTATGCCTCGGGGGCCAGCTCCGGATTGAACACAATTTGAACCACACCGGAGCGGTCCCGCAAGTCTATAAAGATGATCCCGCCGTGGTCCCGGCGGCGGCCCACCCAGCCGGCCAGGGTTTGCTTGGTGTCGACCTGTTCTACCCCGAGGTCACCGCAATTCGCGCTTTTCAGTTTTATTATCTCCTCTGGCACTGATGTGGGGTAAATCCCCCTTTTAAAAGGGGGATTTGGATCTTACAAGTCTAGAACTTTGGTCAAGCATTATTAAACCCTCTCTTACAAGCCGGGAAACCGGTCCAGGATATTTTCGAAGGGGCTGACCTGGCCGGCAGTCCCTCCTTCCACGGTGGCCTGCAAGGAATCCGGATTACCGACGGGAGGGAGGCAAACCGTGTCCAGGCAGACGTGGGCCTGGGCATTCCCCGCGTAATCCGCGCTGAGCAAGGGCTTGACCACCAAGTGGGGCGAGGTGACCCGCGTCGCGGCGCGCAGCAGGTCTTGGGCGGCGGCATCCTCCGGCCGGCCTTCCACCGTAATCTCCACCGGTGAATTGAGGTATTGGTCCACCGCCAGGGCGTATACGGCGGCGAACTCTCCGTAGTTCCGGTTGGCTTCTACGTAGGCGCTCAGCGCGCGCTGGGCCAGCTGCCGGTACTCATCGTTGAGCGTCGCCTGATGCAACTTCAGCAGACCCTGGACTGCCAAAACATTCTCGGGCAGGGGCTTTTCCCGGAGCTTGAGATAACCTACGGCCTCGCCATCCTTCTCCGTGTCGAAAAAGCCGCCCGAAGAGGGGTCGCCGAAACGCTCGACCATTTGCCGAGCGACCCACTCGGCCGTCGGCAGGTAATCGCCCCGATCCGGGTCCCAGTTGTGGGCGTCCATCAGGGCATTGAGCAGAGACGCCCAATCGGCAAGCAGCTGCTGCCGGGGCTCCTGGGGCCGCCCGGCATGGGAATAGGCGTGGCTCAACTCTCCGGTCTGCGCCCATTCCACCAGAGCGTTCAGAACATGGCGTGCGATGGGAATCAGCTCGGGTCGGGATAAGATCCAGGAGGCCTCCAGCAGCAGGGATACAGCCTGTGCGCTCCAGTTGGCGTAGCAGAAGGGGTCCACCGCCGGGGCGGTTTGGCCCCCTCTGGCCCCTTCGGGCAGGGCAAAGTAGCTGGAATGAGCTCCCTGGCTGCCCCGAAAACCCGCTGCCTCGGCGTCATATAAGGTGTTCAAGATGTAATCGACGGTGCCCCCGGCCGCCCGGCGGTAGGAGTCCTTGTCCAGGAGTAACCAGGCTTCCAGATAGACCCTGGCCAATCCCACGTTATCCTCCAGCAACTTCTCGTGCTGCGCCTCGGTCCAGTCGGCCTGAGCGCAATACCGGAAGAACCCCCCATCTACGGGATCCAACAACTCTCCACCCAACATACCATCCAGACTCCGCTCCAGCATCACGCGGTAAAACTCTTCTCCGGTGGTCCGAAACAGATGCAGCAGCAATCGTAAGACGGGAACCGCCGGAAATTTGGGCTCTTCGCCAAAGCCCCCATTCGCCGGGTCGTATATGCCCGCAGACCGGCGGGCGATGCGCTGCACCTGCTTGGCGTCCAGCTCCGCCCCGGTGCTGATCTTGGCCACTTCATCCTGACGCTGGCGAAACAGATTGTTGGCCTGCTCGTATAGCTGGGGTTTCTCCTCCTGGTACGCCCGCTGCACCTCCATCAACATGGCCAAGAGCTGGTCCGCGGGAAGATAGGTAGCTCCGGCGACGATGCCGCCATGACCGGTCAGGAAGGCGGTAGTAGGCCACCCTCCGACATTGTATCTGGCGTTGATCTCCGGCCGGTGGTCATTATCGACGCGAACCGGCACAAAGTTCTGGCTGATGAATTCGATCACGCCTGGGTCCTGGAAAGTGGTTTCCTCCATAACCTGGCACCAGTAACACCAGACCGCGCCGATGGACAGAAGTACCGGCTGGTTTCGCTGCCGCGCCAATTCAAAGGGGGCCGGACCCCAGGGGAGCCAGTCTATCTGCTGCCCGGACTGCGAGCCGGAGGGTTCTCCCTCAACGCGCAAGTTCATACTACAGCTCTCCGGCTAGGGGTTTCTGACTGGGTTCTCCGGGGCTCCTCGCCGTTCGGATTCCAGCCAAGATATCAAGCATGGCGGGAAAGGCTACAGGGACTATCATAATTGCTGGATTACGTTAGCATAGCAGTATCTGTTTTTCCAGTACCTGATTTTTAATGAAGACTGAGGCTCTCGCCGATATCCGCAAATGTCCCATATTCGGGATCAATCCCCGGCCAGTAGCTCCGTCCTTCTATCGAGCACCGGAGCCGAATCCAACTCCGGGCTGAAAACGTAAAGTTAATTACCGTTGAGGTAGCTGCTGGGAGTTTAGTGATGCTGTTAAAATGATGACTCAGTAAATATTCCAGGTTAATCAAGGCAACCCCTTAACCGAACTTCACTGGGGTACATCCAATAGTCATCGAGGCGTAAATCGGACCCGCTGTACCCAAACTTCAAGGAACCAAACTTCCCCGAGGAGAGATGATTGAAAATGACAAGAAGATTTAGTGGTTTGCTAATCGATTTGCCGCCACCGGGCTGGGTAGGCCGTCTGGTCCGGGCTCGCTCCACCGTCCTGATTCTGTTGGTGTTTGGGCTGTTCTTGGTGGCGTGCGCGGGCACGTCGGCTACGGGTCAGCTCAACGCCGACCCGGCCAACGCTGACCCGGCCAATGTTCCGGTGTCGCAGGAGCTGCCGGCGGCTTTCATCGATGCCGATGCCTCGGCCATTGTCGCGGCACACGAGCAGGTGCTTGTAGGGATTTATGAGCGGCTTCTGCCGTCGGTGGTTGAAATTCGGACCAGCAGGCGATTGGGTCTGCCCGAGGAACTTCCCAGTTTCCCCTCCATTCCGGGGTTCCCCGAGGACCGATTCCCGTTCGAACGTAGCGGAGGATCTGGGTTCGTCTGGGACGACCAGGGCCACATTGTGACCAATCATCATGTGGTCGACGGGGCGGACCGCCTGACGGTGATATTTTCCGACGGCACCGAGCGGCAAGCTGAGGTTCTGGGTACCGACCCGGACTCCGACCTGGCCGTGCTGAAGCTGCTAGATAGGGATGGACTTACCATGCCCCCTGCGCCCCTCGGTGACAGCGGGGCGGTGAAACCCGGCCAGCTGGCGGTGGCCATCGGCAGCCCCTTTGGACAGGAATTCACCATCACCAGCGGCATCGTCAGTGCCGTTGGCCGGACGATCCGGAGCGGTAACAGCCAGTTTTCCATCCCCGAGGTCATCCAAACCGACGCGCCAATTAATCCTGGGAACTCTGGGGGCCCACTGTTGGACCGGAACGGCCACGTGATCGGCGTCAATACTCAGATAATCAGCCGAAGCGGATCCAACTCCGGCATCGGGTTTGCCGTCCCGATAAATACCGCCAAGCGGGTGATACCGGAATTGATAGAAAACGGCCAGTACCAATACGCCTGGCTGGGCATCAGCGGCACCTCCCTCAGGCCCGACGTGGCGGAGCTGATGGACCTGCCGCGGGATACTCGGGGCACCCTGGTTATCGACGTTACCAGGAATGGACCGGCCGAGGCGGCGGGCCTCCTGGGAAGCGACCGCAGCGAGCAGGTGGAGGGGCTGGACCTCCGACTCGGCGGCGATATAATCGTCGCCATCGACGGAACCCAAGTGCGGACCATCGACGACTTGATTGCGTACCTGGTGGATAATACCCGGCCCGAGGATGAATCGGTGCTGGAGGTAATTCGGGAGGATGGCAGCCGGGAGACGATCCAGGTGACCTTGGACCGGCGTCCCAGCCCCTGATCCCGGCCCAACACCGGCTCAACTAAGGAAGGCGCTCAATTCTCGGGCCCAGAGGCCGCCGCCCAGAGGAAGGATCAAGCGGCTTCCTCTCCGACCTAAAAAGAGCAGCCCCCCAATTTGAGGGGGCTGCTTCTTTGTTTTTCAGGGCGGGGCTCCGGAGAACAGGCTGTGGCCTGGAATTGGCGGTCCGGATGTCTCAGGCAGTAAGAGAAGCTGCCTCCCGGATTATTCCTCGTTGTCCAGGGACTGTCCCAGTTCACTCAGGAACTGCTCGATCTCCGGGGAAAGGTTTACCTTGGGAGAAGCATCGGCGCCCTTACCTTCTTCCGAGTCGGCCTGAGCGTCGTAATAGGCTTCCATCTGCTGGATCAGAGTCTTTAGCTCCGAGTTGCGCTCCACAGCGGCGCTGAGCTCCCGATACTGTCGCTGCCCCCGTCGAACCGGTGCCAGGTCGGAGGGGATACTTTCGTAGATGGAAGACAGCACTTCAATCATGCGGGAGGTGCCGGTATAGTCCTCCTCCAGCTGCAGATACTGGGGCAGATGGACCATGAAGTTGATGGTCTCCACGCCCAGCTTAACGATTCCCTCGGAAACCAGGTTCATGATGGTGGTTGGACCCTGGTAGGTGCTCTGGCGCAGCTTGAAGTTGGCTACTTCCTTTATTTGGGGAACGTCTCCCAGGGTGCCGGTCACCAGCAGCGGTCTCGTGTGCGGAACCGCGTCATACATGGCTCCTAACCGGCAATAGCGCTTGATGTCGAAGTACCGCAGCACTTCGAGGATGGAATCGGTGTACTCCTCGCTGTTGGCATGGGGTTCCATCAGGTGGAGGAAAAGATAGTCCGGCCCATTTTCAGTGACGGCGTAGTGGATGAGACTATTGGGAACCGTGACCTCTCGCTCTCCTTTGACCAGGCGCATGGTTGGCCGGTAGCGGGTGAAGTCGAAAAATTCCCCGGGGCGTGCTAGCTTACCCAACTCTTTGGAACCCAGATGATGCTCCAGGCGGGTTAGAGTCAGGGTTCCCACGCTACCCACATCCACCCAGGGGCGGACCATGGCAAATACGTGCGGCTCCCGCAACTGAGGGAGGGGTTCGATTAACTCAAAGGCACCGATCCTCATAGGTTAATCTTGCCAGAAATTCCCCCTTGTTTCAAGTCCTGCCCATCTCTCCGTATCTAACCTGATAGGCAGATGGGAGTTGCCGGATAGCGCCCGCGCAGGAATATCGATGGTGGAATTAGGTCGAGATTCGATGGGGTCTCTTACGCGCCCGTTATTTGGCCCGTCCGTTCTAAGGATTCATGTGTTAGACTCTGGCAGCCCCTTCCCGGCATCCGAATTTTGCCAGCGTCCCGATTTTAACGGTGAATCCTGCAGGTCCATGTCTATTAGCCCGGACCCAGTTCCCCACCCTACTCGATCGCGCCGAACCAGTTGGGTCAACGTGTTCGCCGCCCTCGAGTACCGGGACATCCGGGTGCTCTGCCTTTCCACCCTATCCAACCAGCTAGCCCAGGGGATACAGCAGGTAGTGCTCGGCTTGCTGGTATGGCAAGACACCCAATCGCCCCTGATGGTTGGCGTTATCTTTGCCGTCAGGTCGGCCCCCAATCTGGTCGTTGGCCTGGTCGCCGGCTCCATCACCGACCGCATCGACCGGCGCAAGATAATGACCCTCAGCGTGTGGGGAATGGCGGCCATTGCCTTTATCGTGGCGGGGCTATATTTGACCACCGGCCGGCTGACCTTATCGCAGCTATTTCTCTCCACCTTTGCCCTGGGCACCTTGCAGGCGTTCTACATGACCGCCCGGCAGGTGTACGTATACGACATAGTAGGTGCCGCTGGCGCGATTAACGGAATCGCCCTGGTCTCCCTCGGTCAGCGGGTTGGGCAGATATCCGGCTCTCTGCTGGCGGGAGTCCTAATGGCGGGGCTAGGACCGTGGACTACCTTCGAGGGTCAAGAGCCGGGGATTACCTTCCTGGTCATGGGCGTCAGTTATGTCTTGGGGGCATTCGCCCTCTACTACCTCAGGGAGGTCGGTCAGGCGGCTCCAATGGAGCGCGAGCCCCTGCTGGACAACATCCTTAACTACTTTCGGGCCTTACGAGAAAACCGGGTAATGCTCAGCCTGATGATATCCACCGCGGCGACGGAGACCTTCGGATTTTCCCACCAGGTGATGCTGCCAATACTGGCCCAGGAGGTGCTGGGAGTCGGACCGGCAGGGCTGGGTCTACTGACGGCCGCCCGATTCGCCGGCGGCGCCATCGGCGTCGTGGTCCTGGCGGCTTTGGGTGTGGTCC
>JADFQT010000142.1 GCA_022561675.1 Chloroflexota bacterium | reverse complement strand
TATGTCTCTCATCCCTTCCACCACCGCCACTCGACTTCTTTTACAGAATACCGCAACTCCTCTGCCGGTTCGTTTTATGTAGGTTTCACCTTAGCTTTGGTTTAGAATGACCTTAACCAGCGGCAATGGGAAAGTCTACGTCACCAACCGCGATAGTGACACGGTCTCTGTAATATCCGATGTAAACACCCCGCCATTTACTAACCAGTCTCTTCAGGACAGCTGGGGGTTTTCAGCAAGCGGAATAGGCCCACCCTTCACCGAAGTGGGTATCATGACATTCGACGGCTCCGGCGGGTGTAACGTCACCTCAACCCTGAACACGGTCGGCACGGTGACAGGACCGAGTGACTCCGACACGTGTACTTATTCAATGAGTCCGAACGGCACTGGCTCTATCGCAGTCCAGTTCAGCGGCGACGTCTTTCCGGAATTGCTGGTGTTCGCTATCCTTGAAAGGAAAACTGCTGAAAAGAAGAAGGCTGATGCTCAAGAGATGACTTTCATTGGCCTAGGCGCGGATGGGCTGCGAGGGTCGGCATCTAGACGTTAGCCAGGCAGGTTCAAGCGTGAGAGTCTGGGAAAGATCGTCTAGGTACCGTTGGGCGGCGGCGAGGTTACCGGCCAGGCGATGTCTTTGCCCCTGTAGTCGAATCCTTCGCGTTCTTACCTGAAGCGGTAGGTAATTGTCTCAAAACGACCCATGTCATTCCGAAGGAGTGAAGCGACTGAGGAATCTAAATCCTGGGCTCTTCAAACGTCATGAATCAGTATTTCAATTACACCATAACCAATGGTGCCTGGGCCATTTTCCCAAGGACTTTAGACCCCTCGCCTGGGTAGGGGTGACATTTTGAGATAATCAGTAAACGCATCCCTAGCCCAAGATTTTGGAGGCTCCTAAAATTATGTGTCCAGACACGATTTACGACTCGGAGCGCGGGGATATTTCCATAGCGGTGGCCGGGGACGCCATGATCACCCGGCGCATGCGGCCCTTCCAAGAGGCGGGTTTTCTCAAGCTGGTGGAAATACTGCGGAAGGCGGATGTCACCATTGTCAACCTGGAGATGCTGTTCCACGATTACGAGAGCAGCTGGCAGTGGAGCGGAGCCACCTATACCCGTTCGGACCCGCATAACCTGGACGAGCTGAAGTGGATGGGGGTGGACGCCGTGACCACCGCCAGCAACCATTCCTTCGATTTCTCCGAAGGTGGCTTCCTCACCACCCTGCAGCATTGCCGGGAAATAGACCTGCCCCAAGCCGGCGGAGGGCGGAATATCGACGAGGCCCGCTCCCCGGCCTACGTGGACTCCCCGCGGGGCCGAGTAGCGGTCATGGGCGCTACCAGCACCTTCAGCGAGCAGTCCCGGGCGGGTCCGGGGCGTCCCGACTTCCCCGGCCGGCCCGGGGTCAACGCCCTTAGGCACAACCTGGTTCACCATGTGGAACGAGAGGTGTTTGACGCGCTGAGCCGCGCCCGAAATGAGCTGGGTTACCGGGACATCCAGGAAGCCCGACGAACCTTCGGCTTCCAGGGCACTGAGGAGGCTGGTGATGAGCGCAGCGAGATAGAGTTCTTGGAGAACAAATTCGTCCTGGGTGAGGAATTTTCGATTACCACCTCGGCCAATCAGGACGACCTGGCCGGCATCGGCAAATGGATTCGGGGAGCCCAGAAGCAGGCCGATTGGATCGTCTACGGGACCCATTGCCACGAGAGCGGCGCCACTGGGGAATTCCACGGCACCACCCGAATCTCGCCTCCGGATTTCCTGATTGAGATGGCCCACTGGACCATCGATCAGGGTGCGGACCTCTTCGCCGGGCATGGTCCCCATTTCTTGAGGGGCATCGAGATCTACCAGAACCGGCCCATCTTCTACAGCCTGGGCAACTTTATTTTCCAGAATGAGAGCGTGCTGTGGTTGCCCGATGAGGCTTACCGGCGCTTCAACCTGGGTTACGATCAGACGCCCGGCGACTACCTGGATACCCGCTCCGGCGGGGGGAGCCGTGCCTTCGCGGCGGACCCGGTTTTCTGGAGAAGCGTTGTGGCGGTGTGCAACTACAGCCGGGGAGACCTGAAGGAGGTGCTGCTATATCCCATAGATATGGGCTACGGCCGCCCTATACCCCAGCGGGGCCGGCCGGTGCTGTCGGAAGGCGAGCTAGCCCAACAGACGTTGACCTGGCTACAGGATGTTTCCAAGCCCTTCGGCACCGAAATTACCATTGCCGACGGCGTGGGTGTGATACGGGTTTAATTACCCAAATCCCCCTATATCCCCCTTTCAAAAAGGGGGACTGAGAGGGATTTCCCTGAACGGCGGCTTCTCATACCCGATTAGAACGCCAAACAGAATAACCGATGTCATTGCGAGCGGAGCGAAGCAATCTCCGGGATTGCTTCGTCGTCTCGATAGGATCGAGACTCCTCGCAATGACCTGAGCCAAATAAAAACAGCAGGAGGTATCACAATGGCCATTTACAGGTTGTACACCGGCGACGATGGAAAATCCCACATGGACGAACTGGACCTGGCGTCTCATCCAGACCTGACCACGCTGCACGCCAGCAAGGGCATTGTGTTCCGTTCTGCGGAGCCGGGCCGTTTCAGCGATTGGCACAACGCGCCCCGCCGCCAGTACATCATAACCCTCTCCGGAGAGGGGGAAATCGGGCTGGAGGATGGCACCACACGACGGCTGCGGGCCGGGGATGTTAACCTGGCTGAGGACATGACCGGCAAGGGCCACACCACGCGCGTGGTGGGCGACGTTCCTCGGGTCACCGCCACCATCCACCTGGAGGATTAGCGGCGGCTTGGTTTACATGGTTTTTTCCTGCCGGTTGGCTTGGGGGTGCTGGGCCGCCCCGCCCAAACATCCCAAAGCTATGCTGTTGGCCGCACCGCATCTGAGCTTGGGGTTAAAAGCCGGATTCACCCTCTTGGCATAGGGGAGAGCAAAAAGGTGTGGGAGAAGCCTCCAACCTCCCCTGGTTAAGAACAGGGACAGATTACATAACCTCCGCCCACTGCGATTAGCGGGGCTTGGGCTGGTACTTGTAATCCCTGGCTATGCCCCGCTCCGGCAGCGGTGGTTGCTGCTTGGGTTGGTACCGGTAGTTGGGGTCCTCGTTTTCCTTGGGGCCGATGGTGCTGCGCAGCAGGCCCAGCCCTTCCACCTCCATCTCGACCACGTCTCCCGGCTGGAGAAAACGCGCCTTCTCATAGCCCTTGCGAATCGCCTCGCCGATGGAGCCGCCGCCCACGGTGCCGCAGCCCAGAACGTCGCCCGGCGCGATGCGGCTGTCCTTGGAAGCCCGCTCCACCATCGAGCCCCAGGTGTGGTAGGCCAGGCCCCCGTCGCTGTCCTGGACCCAGAAGTCGCCGTTTATCTTGGCGGAGCATTTTACGTGCAGCCGCCCCTCCCTCAGGTAGGGAGCCATCTCATCTGTCGTGACCAGCCAGGGACCCAGGGTCGATGCCGAGTCCTTGCCCTTGGCCGGACCCAAACCAACCGCGCTCTCGTCTCGCTGCAAGTCGCGGCAGCTCCAGTCATTGAAGATGAGAAAACCGGCGATATATGATAGGGCGTCCTCCTCCGAAACGTTGCTGCCATCCCGGCCGATGACGCAACCGATCTCCAGCTCGTAGTCCAGCATTTCCGACGCCGAGGGATAGGGTATAGTTTCATCCGGACCGAAAATGCGCAGGGGGCTGGAAAAGTAGAAGATGGGCATCCGGTACCAGGCTTCTTCCCGTTCCCGGGTGCCCTGCGCGGTGGCATGCTCCTCAAATATCATGAAATCCCGCACCGTGGGCGGCTGGAGGATGGGAGAACGGAGCCGCAGGCCCTCCAGAGGTAACGAGGGCGTGGCGGTCCGCTGGGCCAGCGCATTTCGCACCCGGTCCAGCGCTGAGTCCCCCAGGTCCAGCAGCGCCCGGACGTCGGGCAAGGATCGAGGAGTGGCGAGCAAGCCGGATACGTCCACGACGCGGTCATCCTGAAGGACCCCACAGCGGGGACCATTTCCCGGGTCGTAGGTGAGCAACTTCATATCGCGCCTCGTAGTCGACGGTTAAATATTTGGCCGGTTCAGCTGGCCTAGATTACGGCGCGAATGATGTGGCTGTCAATCATCGGCGCCCCAGGTATGAGGGCCTTTCGGTTATCCTTATTGTCATTGCGAGGGCCGCAGGCCCGAAGCAATCTCTCCTTGCCCTCATGAGATTGCTTCGGGCCTGCGGCCCTCGCAATGACGATTAAAAGACCCCGCCGGGTATTAGCATGGTTGCCTATCCCGCCTAGGTTGCTTATCCCGAAAGAAGGGGGTATTCTCCAAATCGAGAATTTGGCGACCCGGAGATTAAACCCGGGAATTAGACGAGGAGATTGATGGCGGCGAAAAAGGGACGGGGTCTGTTGATGGTCTACGTGGATGTACCCGCCGAAGTCGAGGACGAGTTCAACCGCTGGTACAACGAAGAGCATGTTCCGGAACGGCTTGCTATCCCGGGGGTGCTGAATGCAGCCCGTTACGTTGCCCGGCAAGGTGGTCCCAAATATCTGGCCTGCTACGAGTTGGACCAGCCGGAGGTCTTCTTTTCCGACCCCTGGAAGAACCTTTATAAGAACCCCAGTGAGGGGACCAAGCGCCTGTCCCCCAGCGTGGTCGGCAGCAATTTCATACTTAATTTGTACCGGATGATTTACCCCGATACCCTCTCTGAGGAATCACTTCAAGCTGAGATGTCACCAACAATTCTGGTAGGCCGGATGTCGGTGCCTCCCGACCTGGAGGAGACATTCAATCATACCTACAATACCGAGCGTTTGCCCGAGTGCCATAAGGTGCCGGGGTATATTCGTAATCGCCGGTTCGAAGCGGTTCAGGGTCAGCCGAAATACACCACAGTCCATGAAATGCAGTCTCCGGCCGTGGCCGCAACCCCGGAATGGGATGCCTGGCGCACTATGGAAACGCCGGTCTGGAACAGCCAGGTTAGACCCCACATGGTGCATGAGTCGGGCTCTCCAGGGATTTACCAACGCATCGACCCCACTTAGCTAGGCCCGCCTAGTCTGGGGGCGGGCGAAGGTCCAAACAAACAAGAAGATGTCCACCCGAAAATGGCATAAGTGAGAGAGTTGTGATCCGTAGTTTCCAGGGCAAGACGCCGAAAATCCATCCAACCGCTTGGGTCAGCGAGGCCGCCTATGTTATCGGCGACGTGGAAATAGGGGAGTACTCCAGTGTTTGGCCCGGTACGGTAATCCGGGGGGATACCATCAAGATCACCCTGGGCCGCTACGTGGACATTCAGGACAACTGTGTGCTGCATGCCGACAACGATGCCTTTTACGGCGATTACGTTTCGCTGGGACACGGCGTCATTTGCCATGCCAAGCAAATAGGTTCCAACTGCCTGATTGGCAACGGCGCCACCCTGAACGATGGCGTGGTGCTGGGCGAGTACTCCCTTGTGGCCAGCGGCGCGGTGGTCTTGGAAAACCGGGAGTATCCGGAAAAGTCCTTCATCCTGGGCGTGCCGGCGGTGGCCCGGGAGCAGCCGACCGATGAAAGCCACCACGAGAGGATTCGCCGAACCGCGGAGAGCTACGCGCGAAAAGCCCAGCTGTTCAAGGCGGAAGGCCTGGGGGGCACCGAGTAGGAAGAACCGGGTAAGCAGAACCGGAGCATTGGCAGCTTACCGGGTCCCTGATTGCGGTTTCTCGCCCAATCCCACGTCCGGCTGTGCCGCGAGCTAAAAATAACCTCTTGCCCCCGATAATCCCCGCGCCGCAGCCAGGGCCAGCCGCCACCGGAAAGAGGCGCTGGTGGTGGAATCAGTTGACGTAACTTCCGGAGCGCGCTGAACCGCAGATCCCCGGCTACGGGGCAACCTTGACCGCCCCCAGATTAACTCGGCGACTCGGATCAGGCCATATCCAGGCGGGATGCTGGCCGGCGGTCCGTCTCCCTAGTGTCTCCAAGGGAACTCAACAGCTGTCGGGCCGGCCTGCGCCAAAAAACCTGGGCATGCCCCACCGGGTGGGCCGGCACCCGCCAGCTTCTGGAAACAACTTGACCGGCAGCTTGGACGGCAATCGCGGCCGCCCGGAGCTGGCGGTTCCTAATCCGATATCCCCTCTTTACAGATTCCACCGCCATTCCACCACCCGTTACCCTCCTTGTTACCAATTCGATTACCTCCGCAACCCAGCCGACCCCAATGTGACGGTAAGTTGATTACCAACGGCCATCTGCGCCCGGACTGTGGTAACCGACGGGTTAATTCTCACGGTGTTGCCGGTCCGCTCGATGTTCTTGGCTGACTTTTGGCTTTCTTGGCGGAGGAAGTACCATGCGGAATTTTCCTGTTCACCCAGGCAAGAGACTGGCTATTGTTGCCATGGTCCTCTTAATCTCTATCCTGAGTGCTTCTGCTGTGTTCGCTCTTGGGTCAAGTCAATTTGAGAGCACGGACGGCAACCTGGTAGTTGATGGTTCCGGCAGCGACTGGGCGGACCCCAACTTGCCTAACTTAGTGGTAGCCCCCGACAAACCGCCCGGAGCCGACGACGACTCTTTCAAACGAGCCAAA
>JADFQT010000141.1 GCA_022561675.1 Chloroflexota bacterium | reverse complement strand
GGAGCAGCCCTCATACTGCTCCTGTTCCTGGCCAAGCCTCCCCAGACTAACACCATCGCCGCAGGGGTTCTTAGCTCCGGCTAGGCTCCGGCCTACCGGAAGCCCGTCCTGCCATTCTTGTTGATTGACAACCAATTAGGGCCCCTGTACCTTTAGGGCCAGTCCCCCTTTGATTAGCTGTTCCGCCAACGACTCGGGCCCCGGAATCTGAAGCACTCCGGCGATTAGCGCCTGCCGCGACCCCATGAACGCTATGATCCGAGAAGGGTTTGTTTGGGCCGGCGATTTTAGGAGAAGACGATGCCAAGACTTGTTTTGGACTTGAACCAGGCAGCCGACCAGCAAAAGGTGGGGGGTCAATGGAGGGTTGCTACCGGCCTGGTGCCCGGCGAACCAAACGAGGGTCTGACCGCCCGGCTGCTGGCCAGCCCGGCTCGCCTGGCCGATTACGACGACTCGTCCTGGGAGGTGTGCGCCAACATCAGGCAGAGTCTCTCCGAGGGGTTCACCTTCGCCTGGTATCGTATCGCGGCACAGCTGCCTCAGAGCATAAACGGCACCGACGTGACCGGCTACCGGGTCTTTTTTGAGACCAACATCGATAACTACGCCGAAATTTGGGTAAACGGGGAAATCGACCGAAGCACCGGAGTTATCGTGGGCATCAACGCCCAGCAGCGGGTTGAGGTGAGTAACAGCGCCACGCCGGGGGAGAAGATTGTGATTGCGTGCCTGGTGCTAAACGGGCCGCTGGCCCAGCCCAGGGGAGGCATATTCATGCGGTATGCTACCCTGGCGTTTGAAGCCACCGACAGCTAGGAGACTATGCGCTAGAAAAGCTTCTCAGCGTCTCCGCCGCCTTTCGCGACCCTGGGCAAAGCCTGGCTAACCCCCAATTCCCAGTTCCCTCAGCACAACGCGGCTTTCCGCGGGCAGTTCCAAGCCCGCCGTGAGCCCGGCCTGGTAGGCTCGCTCCAGCGCTCTCAATAGATGAGGCAGGGGCTGCCGGCCCTCACTACGGTGTTGGGACAGCTCCGCCAGCGAATTATAAGCCTGGTCCACCTTCCAATAGAAGGACAGCAGCCAGGCCAGCTCTCGCTCGTTGGACGGCTCCGGAATGTCGCTGAGGTCCATCAGAGCATCGGTGACTTTGGTGTAGCGCAGGATACCGGCCTTGTCCTGGGCGTCCCGACCGTAATACCTGCGCCTGCGCAACTCCATTACTCGGTGGTTGTAATCATCCTCACCATAGATATTGACCGGTAGCCAGTCCTGTCTCAGGTTCAGCACTTCTTCGCCACCGGCGTTTACCACGGCTACGGCGATGTCGGAGCGGAGGACGGCGTCGTACTCGAACTTGATGGCTTCCCGCAGCAATGCCTCCTGCAACGTCAGTGTCAATTCCCTGGGGATTTTTTTGTACTTGGCCCCGGTGGCCTCATCGTTGGTGTCCGCGCCGAGTCCACCGGTATTGAACACATAGCAGAACTGGGGAAGGCCGCCAGCCTGTATCTGACGTAATATTTGGTGCATGATGTTGGCGTTTTCGTCCTCCAACCCAATGATAAATGGGTCGGAAAAATACTCTATGTAGGGCCGGCCAATGGCGCCCACCGCGGCGCCCATCTGCACCGCCTCGCCATACATCAATACCCGAACATACTGCTCCAGGGCCAGCCGCCTCAAGGGAGGGATGACCGTGTTCTGGCGCATTACCGCCTGCCAAAACACCTGGTCCGTATACCGCATGGGGATGTGCACCGCATCCTTGAGGCTGCCGCCGGTTATCGACTCCAGCAGTCCTTGAGCGCCCTTCCGCTCTAGCAGCCGGGAGCGGGAGAGAATCATGCGCATGTTGCGCACCGGATTTTCCAGGTAATTGGGAGTGAAGTCCTCCAGGTTGACCGGAACGTTTTCCAATGTCTCTTGAGAAGTGGGATTCTCCGGACTTCCTCTGAGCACATCGTAGGTTATTGGGTCGTCCTCTCGGGTCAAACCGAAGGGCACGGCGTAGAGATTGTTCTCGGTACCGTCGATCCCATAGGAAATACGTATACGGTGACCGTCCCGTACAGTTTCGATAGGTTCCCGCAAGGGCTGCAACAACACAATATCGTCGTTCATGGGATAAACCCCCTCCACCGGATCCCGTTCCAGGCGAAGGAGTTTAGCCAGGTCGCTGTTGGCCAGTTCGATCATGATGGTCAAGGTGCTTTTCCCATGGAGGGACGGACCAATGGTGATCAAGGCCGTATTTTTCGCCACGCCGTCCAGGGTCTTGACCCGTGCCATGCTCAGAGCCGCTTGGATCGCCAGACCATTGTTCTGCTTCACCAGGAACATGGCGATGGAAAGGGGGCCCATTTTGTGCTCCCCCACATAGTCGAAGCCGAGATGAAGCGATAGACCCTTGGTGGGAGCCTTGAAGATCAGCTGGGTGAGACCGGCTTCTCTCAAGCGCCCCTTTAGCTCTTCCGGCAGGCCCAGGTCCTCCAGCCACCTGGGAATGGAAACCTCCAGGATCTGAGGCTCTTTCTGTACCTCCGCCTCGGGGAGCTCAAAGGTCAGCTGCTTCCACATATAGGAAGCCTGGAGGTAATCACTGCCAAATAGCAACTGACGGGCGTGGAAGGAACGGTCTGCCGTGTCGCCTATCTGCCGGTCGGTCTGAATGATGGTCTTTCCGGCGGCGAAACAATCTTGCATATAGCGGGTTATGTGCCGGAAGACCTGGGCAAAGAGAGCCTGATTCTCTTCCTCAAAGGCCAGCCCGTCTCGGTTTTTCTCGAAGCCATCGATGAAGTACTGGGTCAAGTCCGGTCTTCGGACCACACCCAACTGACTAAAGAAGTCCAGCCCTCCGTTGTCCAGCCGAACCACAGCCCCCGGCCAAACCCGCGTCGCTGCCCTGCCGGCGGCATTGTCTTCTCGACCTTGCTCGGTGATCAGAGCCGCATCTTTCAGCACCTGGTCTTGCTGAGCCTGGGGCATATCCTGGAAGATGGGCATGTGGCTGGTCAGCCAATCGTCGGATGGGTTGAACACCTCGCAATTCGGGTTCTGTCCCCGCTTGGCCAGGGCGACCAACTGGTCCAAAGCCTCTAAGAATTGGGGGTCGTTTTTAGGACCGGCGAGGACTGATTGGGTTGCCAAGGGCGTCTTCGGGTCCGCTACTTCATCAACCACGGAATTCCTCAGCTAGTTCTTGGTAGGCCGGTTGGGTCCGGCTCCTAGCCGCTCTCCGGCCTAGTTTTAAGCGGGCCTAATGCTACATGGTTCCTCCATTCGTGTCAAAATCCTGTGCTCAGCTTCAGCCTGTCCAAACAAGGTCTAACTGCTTCCGCCCGAAAAGTTTTCAGCTAGATTGCCTCACCCTGGTTTTCTGGTTGGTTTTCTGGGGGAACAGATGTCCTCCAGCAGTCCCATTAGGACTAATTCCAAATTGGCGTGTTTATTGGTATCGGCTCTGTTTTGGCCTTCTGGTGTATAATCGGCGGCCTACTGAGATTGAAACCGCCGGGAATGGAACCGCCGGCATTTCGCACCACGACCGAGCAGAACTGATGGCCGCTAAAGACCAGGCTTTAAAACCAGAGGATGAGAAACGGCTGCTGAAGCCTGTGTTGGCGCTCCTTCAATCCCTGAGAATACGGCAGTGGGTTAAAAACGGTCTGGTTTTTCTTCCCTTCTTGTTTGCGGTCAACCAGGTCTGGGCGCCGGACAATTTGGCGGCGGTGCCCCAGACCTTGCTCCACTTGGCGGGCGTTTTCTTGGGCTTCTGCGCCCTCTCCAGCGCCGTGTATTTGCTGAACGACCTGGCCGACCGCGAGGAAGACCGGCAGCACCCGGGCAAACGGCATCGGGCTATAGCCTCGGGACAACTGCCGGTTCCCGGCGCGGTTGTTCTGTCGCTGATCCTGGTAGCCGTGGGGCTGGCGCTGATGGGGCTGAACCGCCCGCTGCTGGTTGGGATAGGACTTTTGTACCTGGTTATCAACCTGACCTACTCTTTGGGCGCCAAGCGGCTGGTCTTGGTGGATGTCATGCTGGTGGCCAGCGGCTACGTAATCCGTGCCGCTGCCGGGGCGCTGGCCATTAACGTAAGTCCATCGCCCTGGTTATACGCCGTCACCGCGGCGGGGGCTCTCTTCATAGTGCTGGGCCGGCGATACGCGGAAGTCCGGCTGGCAGGCGACGACCTCGGAGGCCAGCGTCCGGTGCTGCTGGCCTATCGGGGACCGCTAATCGGACAACTGCTGGGCATCGCGGCCACCGCCGCGCTGGTAAGCTATACTTTATATACGGTAGAGGCCTCGGGCTTGCCGGACAACAACTCCATGCTGTTGACGGTGCCCCTGGTAACCCTGGGGCTATTCCGCTATCTGTACCTACTGAACACCAGCGAGGAAGCCGAATATCCGGAGCAATTGATAGTCCGGGATCTGCCGCTGGTGTTGTCAATCTTATGCTGGATCGCCGCATCGGCATTGGTGCTGGTGCTTAATAACTGACCCGGGTGGCGCTACAAAAAAGCAGGAGAAGGCTGGATGCAGACCAATGAACCTCACGTCCAGGTAGGTCCGGTCCAGAGAGGTACGGAAACAGCAGCAACCCCCGATTCGGCGCCCTCGACGCCCACGTCTCCCGTGGTTTCAGTCGTGGCAACCAGGCCGGAATCTGTGCTGGAGGATATTGACCGGGCCATGCACCTGGCGGGCATTGGCCAGCATTTACGCCCGGACGTCACCACATTGCTGAAGATAAATATCTCCTGGCAGCACTGGTTCCCGGCCTGCTCCACCACACCCTGGCAACTGGACGGCGTGATTCGGGCGCTCCGGAACGCCGGGCATAACGACTTGATTGGAGCCCATAACGGGACGGTGGTCGTCGATTCTTTCGAAGGGGAGGTCAGCAACAAGCACAAGGCCGTCCAGGACCTGCTTCATCTGCCTACGGTGCACCTGGACACCCCTCCAAACGAATGGGTGGATTACAAGCCCAAGGGACAGATGCTGGTGCTGGACGACATTTTTCCGGAGGGGCTACAAGTACCGAAAATTTTTGCCGGCAAAAACATTCTTCACCTGCCCACCATGAAGACCCACGTTTTCACCACCATGACCGGAGCGATGAAAAATGCTTTCGGCGGCTTGCTGCACCGCAAGCGGCACTGGACCCATTCGGTAATCCATGAAACTTTGGTGGACTTGCTTACGATTCAGAAAGAGATTCATCCAGGCATCTTCGCCGTCATGGATGGCACCTTCGCCGGGGACGGGCCAGGCCCCCGCGCCATGCGCTGGCACATCAAGGACCGCATCCTAGCCAGCGCCGACCAGGTAGCCATCGACGCCGTGGCGGCGCACATGATGGGGTTCGACCCGATGAGCATCAAGTTCATTAGGCTGGCCCACGAGCGGGGGCTGGGCTGCGGCGATATTTCCAAGATCGAAGTAGTCGGGGAGGATATCTCTCAGGTCAACTGGGGATTTTCCGGGGTGGAGAACACCTTGGCCAGCCGGGGCCAAAAGCTGATCTACTGGGGGCCGCTGCACTTCCTGGAAAAGCTGCTACTGCGTAGCCCCATTGCCGGCTGGGCCTATCTGGCATCCAACCTTTACCACAACGGTTACTGGCTCAAGACCCACGGCCGCCGCCGCATCGACGCGGCGCTGAAGACCGAATGGGGAGAGCTTTTCAAATCTTACTGAAGTTTTATCGTTATGAGCAGCCAGGGGCATGACCGTAACTTCTATTAGCGCCGTAACTTTGGCGGTAGCCAATATGGCCCAGTCTCTTGACTTCTACCAAACTCGGGTTGGGCTGGAGCTGCTATACGGCGGGGAAACAGCTTCCTTCAGCAGCTTCCGCGTTGGCGGCGGCTTTCTCAACTTGATTCTGGCGCCCGAGGCTCGGGTCAGTTGGTGGGGACGGGTGATCCTGTATGTGGACCAGGTGGACGCCCTGTACCGGCGGCTGGTCGATTCAGGCTGGACGGTCGTCCAAGCGCCGGAAGACGCTCCCTGGAAAGAGCGCTACTTCCACGTCCAAGACCCGGACGGCCACGAGATCAGCTTCGCCAGTCCCCTTAAAGGTTAACGCCAAGCAGAGTGACCGGATTCAGGTCTAACCCCCACGGCAACTGCAATTCCTTTGGAAATCCGTGTTAAAAGATTCGAGACCCCGTTCGCCCTTCGACAGGCCCAGGGCGAACGGGCTTTGACCTTCGTGGCGAGCTTGTAGAACCAGGAACGGTTGCTTCTCACACACCCTCAGGTAGCACCGGAGCGGCCAGAATCGTCCAACTATTTCGCCGGATCAACCGTCGGCGCCCCTGGGCCGGGATCATCCAGCCGTTTTACAAAATGCTGGCCCGCTATCTCGCCGTACTGATCTTCTCCGGTTAACCGGTACCCAAATTTGATATACATGGCAATGGCCGGTTGCAGCAGGGTCACCGTGGTCAGCCGGATTTGTCGGTAGCCCTGCTCCCTACAGAAAGATTCGGTGGTCTCCAACAATGCGCGGCCAATGCCCTGACGGCGGGCGTCACTGGCCACACTCATGCGGCGCAACTCCGCCTCCCTCTCGTTCCTCCGCTGGATACCCACCATGCCCTTGATCTGACCCTCAAATTCGGCGACCCAAAAGTGGTCGCCGGG
>JADFQT010000140.1 GCA_022561675.1 Chloroflexota bacterium | reverse complement strand
GGCCACCAGGTGGCCGAATTCCTCAGGCTGGCCCACCCGGCCCACGGCCGTTTCTTTGGCGCGTTCTTCCAACGCCACTTCCAAAGACACGCCCTTCTCGTTGGCCCTGGACTGTACGTTGGACAGCATCCGCTCGCTCATGATGGAGCCGGGACAGACGTTGTTAACCAGGATTCCGTCCCGCCCCACTTCGTCGGCCAAGCTCTTGGCGTAGGCCACCACCCCCATGCGGGTGGCGCCGGATAGGGCCAGGTTGTCGATGGGCTGGTAAACCGTGCTGGCCAGGATGTTGATGATGCGGCCTCCGCCCTGCTTTTTCAGGTGGGGAATGGCCTCGCGGCACATACGGGCGAAGAACAACAGCGACCGTTGCACCGCCGTTGCCCACTGCTCTTCGGTGGCCGTGGCCGACCTGGCCAGCGGCGGCCCGCCGGAGTTGTTGACCATTACGTCCAGTTGACCGTACTTTTCCACGGTGGCGGACACCAGGTCTTTGATGGTCTCATTTTGATCCAGGTCCCCGGCAAAGACGAATACCTCGGCCCCGGTGGTCTCGTGAATCTCGGCCGCGGCCTTGTCCAGGTCCTCTTTGGTGCGGCTGCAGATGGTCAGCTTCGCGCCTTCCTCAGCCAATACCTGGGCGCAGGCCCGGCCCAGGCCCTTGCTGGCTCCGCCGACGATGGCTACTTTTCCCTTGAGTTCCAGGTCCATTACACGGCTGTCCTTTGCTGGCAAATTTACCCCTTCCCGGGCACGCCGGCCATGCCCATTTCCCGTGGGGCGGGCATGATTGTACCATGAGGGTTGAGGTGGCCTTTGTATTCGCGTAACGGCGTAAATTCCTGGGAATATATAACCATCGCGTAGGGGCGCACGGCCGTGCGCCCCTACTACGGAATAACCTCGAGACTATCATGCGACTTTTAGGCAGAATTGATGTAGGTCGTGGGGGTTGTGGTGAGAAGTTTGAGTCAGGCCACAACAGCGGTCGCGGCAACCGCGTCGATTACCCGAACCTCCATCTTGGCGATGTGGCTGGTGGGGAGGTCCGCCAAGGCCGTCCGTTCTGGAGAGGCGAAGTATTCGGCCTCTTTGACCGGTATCTCCGTTAGGTCGTTGAAGCGGCGCACCCAGATGAACTCGGTCCGGTCGGCGTTGACCCAGGAGTTCTGCACCGGTATGCCCAGGCGGTCGTGCAGGGGCCGGATGTGCTCGTTGAACAGGCTGATCCAGGAGTCCATCATTCCGCGGTTAATGGTGTAGATGCGTAGCTGATAGACCATGCGGGGCCTCCCGTTGCGCCAGATTCAGGTCAGCTGACCTGATATTGCTTGATTACGTCCTGATCGAACTTCAGTCCCAATCCAGGCTTGTCGGGCACGACGATCTCTCCGTCCACTATCTCCGGAGTTTCCTCGAACAACCGCAGCGTCCAGGGCATGTACTCCACGGTGAGGCCGTTGGGGATGGCGGCGATGTTGTGCACCTGAATCTCCGGTATCAAGTGGCTGACCACCGGCAGGTTAAAGGCCTCGGCCATGCCCGCGACCTTACGGAATTGGGTGATGCCGCCCACCCGCAGCAGGTCGATCATCACTATGTCCACCGAGCGGGCCTCCAGCATGTGGCGGAAGGGGCGGATTCCGTAGACATACTCACCGGCGGCAATCGGCGTGGTCAACGCGTCGGCCACCCGCGCCAGGCCCTGGTAGTCGTCCCGCGTCACCACGTCCTCCAGCCAGAAGAGGTGGTACTCCTCCACCCGGCGGCCAATGTCGATGGCCTGGTTCACGTTCCAGAGCTGATTGATATCGCACATCAGGTCGATGTCGTCGCCGATGGCCTCCCGCAGGGTGCGTATTCGCGCCACCTCACGCTCGGCGGTGGGCTCGGCGCCCATCTGGGTCTTCATCTGGCGGAATCCCGACGCCACGAGGCGCGGACCGGCCTCGGACAGGTATTCCAGATTCATGGGCCGCATCAGAGCCCCGCTGGCGTAGGTGGGGGCCCGGTCCCGACACCCGCCCAGCAGGGAGCAGACCGACTGGTCCAGGGCCTTCCCCTTGATGTCCCAGAGAGCGATGTCGATGGCGGAAAGGGCCAGGGTGAAGATGCCCTCCGGCCCGGCCCCGCTGGCCGCCTGCCTGAGCTTCTCCGACACCGCCTCCACCCGCATGGGGTCTTCGCCGATGACCAGCCCGCACAGGTCGTCCACCGCCGCTTTAAGAGCCGGGGTCAGCGGGCCGCCAAAGAAGGTGATCCCGATGCCCTGGAGTCCCTGGTCGGTATCCAGCTCCAGGGTCACAAACTCCCGGGTTCCCTCTTGAGGCACGCCCACCACCAGGGGATTGTCCGCCGGCGTCTGCAGTACCCGCGTCGTAGCCTTGCTGACTTTCATACTCAGTTTCCTTCCTACTTGCTTACCGACTACTCGCTTACGCGGCCAAGCCCCAACGATAAATCTGGGCAGGGAAGGTATGCTAGGACTGACCTATCGGTTAGGCTTGCCATCACGGCGGCCAAGGGAAAATTAGCGGCCGGCCGCCACCCCGAAATCCTCCATCAGCTCCGAAATGGCCTGAGGAGCGCGCCGCGCCGGGGCCCCCCGGCCGGCCGCCCTATCTTCCGGCAGGCGAATATTGGGCACTACCTTGCAGGCAATCAAGACCGGCCCTTCCTGGTTCATGAACTCTTCCGCCTGGGTAGCGAAGTCCTCCAGGTCGTCGAACTCATAGGTGTGGGCATATCCCGCCGCCCGGCCTAGCTCGGCATAGTCGGTGGTACCGGCGCCGGGCACCTCCTGACCCCCGGTGGTGGCGTACACGCCGTTGTCCATCACAAAGTGGTAAAAGTTCTTGGGCGCTTTATTGGCCGCGGTAACCAGGGATCCCAAGTTCATCAGCAGACTGCCATCGCCGTCGAAAACTATGACCTTGATCTCGGGACGGGCCAGCGCCACGCCCAGTCCGAAGGAGCAGGTCTTGCCCATGGCGCCGCTGGCCGGCACGTCCCGCCTGACGTTATTGGAAACCTCTGCCCAGCCGACATTGGCCCGCATGGCCGGAACCACCACAGCGTCGCCCCGCAGTCTTTCGATTATCCGCATCATCTCTACCTGGTCGATCATCTCCGGCCCTCCTGCACGCTCGAAATACCCGTTACTAGCCTGTTACTCGATAGTGGTTGTAGCCTTGCTTCCAACTCGCCGCCATTCTACCATAAGCGCGACTACTATCTGGCCCCGGTGGGCTCAATCTGGAGGGCCCAGTCTGGAGCAACCCACCCAAAGGGGATTGACAAACCCTCTCGAATAGCTGATATACTTAGGCCTGTTTAGTATCCCCAATTAAGTAATTCGATTTGCTGGGTCAGCGGCGATTCGGAGGTCGGGCCGCCGTAGACAGGAAGGTCTCGGAGGTTGGAACCTGGCGCGGGAGGCCTCAATGAAATCCATGCAGGACGAAGCTTACTGGGAAAATCTGGTCAAGCGCAGTCTCTGCCGGTTCTTGCTGTTATCCGAGCTGGCCAAGGGTCCGGTCCACGGGTACGGACTCAATCGGGCCATCCAGGAGGCCTGCCAGGGGTGTTGCCAGCCGACGGAGGTGATGGTTTACTCCACCATGAAGGAGCTCATGGAAGGCGGTTACCTGGAGTGCCGGTTGGAAAGCCAGGGAGGGCGAAGGCGGCGAGTCTGCTGGCTGACTCCTTCCGGAGAACAGGCATTCCAAGCCGCGGCCCGCGTCTGGGAGAAGATGCTGCCCAAGGTTCAACAGTCGGTGGAGCAGGCCTTTAGCCTGGCGTCCCCTTAAAAACTCCGGAAAAACTGCCGCAGGAGGCCACCAGCTAAACCAAAGCCAAGGTGGGATCTACATTGACTGCCATGCCAACGCCGGCGCGCATCATCTCGGCATCAGTATAGGAGGCAATTTATGGCTACAAAAAACGAGGATGTTAAAAACGAGGATATCAGGCGATTGGTGCGGGAAAGGTACGGCGCTCGGGCCCGGGGTGTTATCGAGCTGAACGTTATCCAGCAGCCATCATCCGGCGATAGCGGTTGCTGCGGACCGGCCGACCTGGAGCGGGCGCTGCGCATCTACTCCGAAGGTCAGATCAATAACCTCCCCGCGGAAGCCGTGGCCGCCTCGGCGGGCTGCGGCAACCCCACCGCTTTGGCCGGTCTCCGGCCGGGGGAGCGAGTTTTGGACCTGGGCTCCGGCGGCGGCATCGATTGCTTCCTGGCCGCCCAGCAGGTGGGGCCCGAGGGTTACGTCACCGGTTTGGACATGACCCAGGATATGCTGGATTTGGCCCGCCGCAACCAGGCCAGCCTGGGGGTCACCAACGTGGAGTTCATCCAGGGCGAAATAGAGAGGATACCCCTGCCCGATGCCAGCGTGGACGTGGTGATTTCCAACTGCGTGGTATGCCTGTCCCCCGACAAGGACGCCGTGTTTCAGGAGACCTATCGCGTGCTGGCGCCCGGCGGCCGCATCCACCTTTCCGACATGATGGCGCTCACCTCCGAGGGGCCCGCCCGAACCGACGCCGAGGCCTGGGCCTCCTGCATCGCCGGGGCCGAGAACCAGGAGGTATATTTGGAGCGCCTGAGAAAGGCCGGATTCGAAAATGTGGAAACCACTGAGGAACAGATCCGCTTCGACGGCGAGGGTGTGCCCATGAACGTGGCCAGTGTCAAGGTAGTGGCGCGTAAACCCGCGTAATTCGTGATTGTGACCGCCTCTTTCAAGCCGCCCCCCAGGCTGCTTTAAAAAGCTGGTGGTTACAGAGCCCCTTCTCCCTTGATGGGAGAAGGTTGGGATGAGGGTGATACCCCTTACCTCAATCCTCTCCCACAAGGGAAGAGGAAGCCCGGGGTTGAGCAGTACCGGGTCACCCCATGTGGAACCGCTTGAAGCCTTCGGCGTAGGCGAACCCCACCTTACTTCCGGTTCTGCTGCGCCAGTTTCTCATATGCTTGGCAACATCCTCTCCCACCTGGCTGGCATGGGCCTGCAAAGCGGCAATGGCAGTGTCCATGTAATCGGTAACATCCACGTATTGGTCGGCGTTGTCTTGATCCATTACCCAGACTTCCGCCACCTTGTGGGGCGCCAATCCCTCCTTCAGTAACTCCGGAAAGGTTAGCCGGTCTCGCGCCGAGGGGAACACCGCGGCCAGGGTCGCTTCCCCAGAGGCCAGGTGGTCCGGATGTCCGATGTATCCGTCCCCATTCAGCTGGCGAAGCGGGCTCAGGCACACCAGGATGTCGGGACGGTAGCGGCGTATCTCCCTGGCGATGTCGCGGCGGAGTTCTATACTGGGCTGCAGCATAGCGTCCTCGTATCCCAGAAACACAACCTGGTGCAACCCCAGCACCTTGCTGGCGTCCAACTGCTCCCTCTGCCTGATTTTTACCAACTCCTCGCTGGTCAATTCCGGGTCTTCGGTACCCTTGCTGCCGTCGGTGCACAGTACGTAGACCACTTCCCAGCCTTGGGCGCACCATCTGGCCACTGTGCCGGAACAGCCCCACTCGGCATCGTCGGCGTGAGCGACCACCACCATGGCTCGTCCCCCCACTTCTTCCCGGTCTGACATAGACCTTATCCTCCCCCTGGGTAATTAACCAAAATTAACCACGCGACCTTAAAAATTGCGTCGATTAGCCACCACCGCCAGGTTATAGCATGGAGGCGCGCCCAGCCCCTTGGCGGATCAGGCGGTAGCAGAGATCTTTTCTAGCCCTCGCTCTCTAGCCCCTGCCTCGCCGGGAGCGGCCCGCCCGGGATCCTCTGCGGCGACGGCGCGGGACCCTGCCCGCGGCGCCACTTACTGGGGAAGCCCTGCCGCCGCCAGCCGAATCGGCCTCCGATTCGGAAGATATCAGACCGGCCCGCAGCACCGGTCGGTAACGCGTCCAGTGGACCTGGGTGATCACCGTGAGCAGCAGGCCCGGTATGATCAGCACGATGGTTGTCTGGCCCAATCTTCCGGATTGGATCAACTGGTCCCAGATGATGAAATATCCCCCAACGATGAGCATGGCCCAGGCTACCGCGCCAGAGACCAACCCGTTGTGCCAAGGAGAGCGAATGATCAGAATCGCCCACAGCGGCCAGAAGACAACAGTGGGGAACATGAACCATTCCTGGTAGTACCAGGGCTTGAGTTCCTGGGGCGGCGGAGACGGCTCTTCCATGCCAGGGGAACCCGCGGCTCTAGTTTCGAGCCAGCAGTAGATGGAATTCCAGCAGGTCCAGGGGCCGGTCGTTCCGAATAGACTCGACCACGTATTCGATGCACATCCGGGCGAAACCGGAAAACTCGAGCACGTTGGAGCCCAGAATTACCAGCGGTACTTCCCGTTCCAACTCCACCAGCAACTGATTGGCGTCCTCATGGTCCACCCTCAATTCGATCCTCTTTTGCGTCAGCCTCTGGATTTTCATCTGGATTCTATCCAGGAATTCATCATCTTCCATACAAAAGCTCCGGACAAAAGCTCAAGAAAGCGAGAAAATCAATCCCGCAATTTGTTCAGCATCAATATAGCTATTCTAACATCCGCAGACCGCAGGCTGACAATGGTTTGTATTTTTTGACGCTCGCGAATACACCTCATACCATTTCTATGCGAAGAGTGCGTGTTTTGGGCATGGTAGCGCCGCGTGGCTGTGCGCCCCATACGCATCAGCTTAAGAATTGGAATC
>JADFQT010000139.1 GCA_022561675.1 Chloroflexota bacterium | reverse complement strand
TCCGGACTTTGAGAGACGCCAGAATCGGCCCCAGGTATTCCCTCCGGTTCGTCCGCATAGAGGGCCGTGGTGGGAGCCATCGTTTTGGGTTTGGAAAGGGGTTCATAGGCGGTCCCAGACAGGGTGTGGGGAGTTTTCAAGCCCTGATGGACATACGCCATGTCGAAGACCGCGCTCCAAAGCGTGGCTTTGGCCTCCAGCACGGTCACGTCCGTGACCGCGTTTACTACAGGGGCCGGGGTGTCCCGAAGGTTTTCCGACGCGCCTCCCAGAACCCAAACACGGACGTGGGTCTCCCGGGCCGCCATCGCGGACCCGCTGGAAAGCTCGGCTCCGATAATGACCAGCTTCGCGGACCTGGATGAGCTGCTGGGCGGCCTGCAACGCTCGGATTTGTTGATTCTGGGTGCTCGTCCCGGGGTCGGCAAGAGTACCTTGGCCTTGAATATTTCCCTCAGCGCCGCGCGAAACGGCGCTACCGTCGGATTCTTCAGCCTGGAGATGAGCCGGGAGCAATTGGCCTTGCGCATCCTCGCCTCCGACGCCGGAGTCGACTCTCACCGGTTGAGGCTGGGCCTTTACACCGAGGCCGAAGAGCAGCGGATTATAGACTCGATTGGTCAGCTTTCCGAGCTGCCGGTATACATCGATGACACGCCCCTACAGGGAATGGTGGAGATGCGAAGCAAATCCCGCCGCTTGTTGCTGGAGCATGGGCTGGACTTGCTGATAGTAGATTATCTCCAATTGGTCCAGGGCTCCAACCGGAGCAGAGGCGGCGATAACCGGGTGCAAGAGATTAGCGAGATCTCCCGCTCGCTCAAGGGCATGGCTAGAGATCTGAATATTCCGATTATCACCTGCTCCCAGCTGAGCCGGGGGGTGGAAAGTCGGACTGGCCATCGCCCCCAGCTTTCCGACCTGCGGGACAGCGGCAGCATTGAGCAGGATGCCGATATCGTCATATTCATCTATCGGGAGGACGACTACTACACCGAAGAGGAGTGGGCGCAGCAAAATCCGGGCCGGCCCTACCCCCGCAACATCGCCGAGATAATTGTGGCCAAGCATCGCCACGGCCCAACCGGCAGCGTCAAACTGCGCTTTCAGAACAATCTTTTACGATTCGTCCCCTTAGCCCGCGCCGAAGAATTCTAGCCATGCTTTTTACCGGCTTTCCGCGGAGCGTCCGCTGCACTCCGGTACCCGACCCTCTTTTAGGTTCTCTGCTTGAGCAGATCTCCGATATTGCCGAGCTGAAAGTGGCCCTGCGTGGCATCTGGTTGCTCCAACAGCAAAGGGGCTCCCTTCCCGTGGTACCGGTCAGTCGATTGCTCAGTGATCGGGTTCTAATTGGCGGGTTGAAGACTCCGGGAGATGAACCCCAGGCGGCGGTGCTGCGGGGTTTCCAGGCGGCGGTGGACCGGGGGATTTTTCTGGGTTACCAGCAGGAATCTTCCCGGCCGGAAGAGACGTTTTTCTTGCTGAATACGGAGGCGGGCCGCCGAGCCCTGGCCAGGTTGAAGAAAGCTGGCGCCGCCCCAATGGATAGTTCGCCTACAGGAAAGCAGCCGCTGGTTCCCTCTACCGAAGAAAAACCAAATATTTTCGCCCGGTACGAAGACAACATTGGAACCATATCTCCCATGCTGGCTGAGGAGCTAAAGGAAGCGGAGGCGGAATATTCCTGGTCATGGATCGATGATGCTTTCAAAATCGCGGTGACCCAAAACAAGCGGAACTGGGGCTATATTTCCGCCATATTGCGCCGTTGGGCTACAGCGGGAAGGGACGGGGGCAAAGAGAATGGAAAGTCTGGGCGATATACTCAAGCGGATAACCCAGAAAAATACATCGAAGAGTACCAACGGCGCCGGGGACACCTACCTTGGGAGACACCGGGGGAATCATCGAGAAAGTCTCCCGGACAGCCTTCCGGGCAGCGTCCAGACCGTTAGTTTCTGCCCAATTTGCCAGGGAGCCGGCTGGGTCAGCAAGCAGGTTCCGGTGGGTCACCCCGACTTCGGTGAGGCCTTCCTCTGCCACTGCCAAGAGGAAGAGGGCAGTCCAGCGGCCCGCAGCGCATCCTTGCTGCGCTACAGCAACCTGGGCCCCCTCAGCCGGATCACCTTCGCCGGAACCAGGCCTGAGGGACCCCTGCCGGACACCGGTAGCCAGGGGCTGTTTGAGGGGGCGATGGAAGCCGCGGTCCGGTTCGCCGAATCGCCGGCGGGCTGGATAGTTTTCGCTGGCCCCAGTGGTTCGGGGAAAACCCACTTGGCGGTAGCTATTGCCAGCAGGTGCGTTGAACGGGGCCAGACCACCTTTTTCATGGTTGTGGCCGACCTTCTGGACCACTTGAGAGCCACCTACTCCCCGGACAGTGAAGTGTCTTACGCCGACCTTTTCGAACAAGTGCGCACCGCAGCCGTCCTGGTACTGGACGACCTGAACACCCATACCGGTACTGCCTGGGCGCAGGAGAAGCTGTTTCAAATTTTCAACCACCGTTTTAATGCCCAGCTGCCCACCGTAATAACGGTGCGTGGGCCGCTGGAGCGACTGGATGAGGGCTTGCGCACCCGGATGGAAAGCGCTGATGGATTCTCCCGGGTCTACCGGCTGGGGCAATACAACACGCGGCTGGCCCGCCGCATCGGAGATTTGCCCCCAGATATGGCCCGACGGATGACTTTCGAAAGCTTTGACCCGCGAGGCGGTCGGGCGGCAACCCCGGACCAGCAGACATCCTTGACCCAGGCAAAGCGGGCAGCCGAGTCCTTCGCGTCGCATCCTGAAGGGTGGCTGCTCTACACCGGTCCCAGCGGCTGTGGCAAAACCCATCTGGCCGTGGCCATCGCCGGGCAGGCCCAACTGCAGGGGAGACCGGTCTTCTTCGCCTTCGTTCCGGAGCTGTTGGATCACCTGCGAGCCACCTTCAGCCCGGACAGTCCCATCGGATATGATGAGCTTTTCGAGCAGATCAAGACTGTGCCTCTGCTGATATTGGACGATCTGGGGGCGGAAAGCAGCACCGCCTGGGCCGAAGAAAAGCTGTACCAGATTGTGGTGCACCGCCACGAGGCGCGCCTGCCCACGGTCATAACCACTTCCTTCAGCCTCGACTTGCTGGAAAGCGTCAAGCCGCGCATCGCTTCCCGGCTGGTCGACAGCATGGTGGTGGATTGGCAGCCGGTGGCGGCGCCCAACTATCGGGACCAGCGGCGGTCATGAATGCCTGCGGAATAAAACCCGAATAAAACCCAAAGAGTAGGCCATGCGAAATCCTGTGGTGCGTTTTCAAATTCAGGCCAAAGACCACGAAAAGATCCAAGCATTTTATAAAGACCTGTTTGACTGGCACATCGACAATAATAATCCCTTCAACTACGGTATGGTCGACACCCACGCCGAGGGCGGTATTAACGGCGGCATCGCGTCGGCCAACGATGGAACCAGTCGGGTGACATTTTACGCCCAGGTAGACGACCTGCAGGCCTATCTGGACAAGGCCGAACGTCTCGGCGGTAAAACTGTCTTGCCGCCGATGGAAATACCCGATACCGTTACGCTGGCCATGTTCAGCGACCCTGAAGGGAACCTAATTGGGCTGATGAAGGGCTGAGCCTCTCTCCATCAGGGTGCCCCCCAAAAGGCACTAGAGTGTGTTTGTAAAGCCCCTCAACTGACGAAAGGGGGTTGGGAAGGGTTATACCACGCCCTCCAACTCCCCCTGTCAGCTTACTAAAGGGTGAGAACCAGAGTTCTTACCTATCCTCCGGAGTATCCCGCGAATTTCACCAGCCGGTCGAAGAATTGGCGGCTTTTGCGCCGCCGCGGCCGGCGGCCGCCAGGACACCTTCCTCCACAGGATGTCCCGAAACCTCCTCTCAGGTCTGTTTCGCTTTGGCCATTGATGATGTCTCAGTCCTCCAGAGGCTGTCCAAACCCTAGCTCCCTTTACCCCCGGCTCGCCGGCAGCTTAATCCTTCTTCTCCACCAAGTCCCCTGCCATTTTCTTAAGCGCTCCCAGCCTGGATAATAAGTAGTAGTTGCAGTAGGAGGGATGGCCATGCCTCAGGCGGGCCAGCGGGTGCTGGTGGTAGAGGACGACCCAAAAACCTCAGAAATCTTACGGGTCTACCTGGAGAAAGGTGGGTACCAGGTGGCGGCCGCTCACGATGGGCCGGCTGGGGTGTCTCAGGCCAGGGAGCTGAGGCCCGACCTGGTAGTGCTGGACCTGATGCTGCCGGGCCTCAGCGGAACGGAGGTTTGCCGGATCTTGCGCCAGGAGTCGGACGTGCCCATCATTATGCTCACGGCGTTGAGCACCCTTGCGGACAAGCTGGAAGGCCTGGATCTGGGTGCCGACGATTACGTAGCTAAACCCTTCAGCCCCAGCGAGCTGGTGGCGCGGGTACGCGCTGTTCTGCGACGTACTTCCTCCCGGGACCAGAACAAAAATCCGGTCCTCATAAAATGCGGCGATGTTGCCCTGGACCTGGAGCAGTGCAGCGTGACCCGGGGCGACCACCAGGTGAGGCTTACACCGACGGAGTTCAAGGTGCTGGCAGTGCTGATGCGAGAGCCCGGGAGGGTGTTCAGCCGATCTCAGCTGATAGAAAAGGCAATGGGCTGCGACTACGAGGGTATGGACCGGACAATGGACGTGCATATCCTTAACCTGAGAAGGAAGATTGAATGGGATGCCAACCGTCCTGAGCATATCCTAACCGTTTACGGAATGGGGTATAAGTTTTGCGGTTAAAAGTTGATTTATAGCCTACGCTGGCAACTACTGCTGAGCATGATCGTCGTGATCTTGATCACCGTGGGGATGACGGCCGTATTCGCTAATCTGGCTGCCAGAGCCGAGATAAACCGGCTCCAAGGGCGAGAAGCGGCGGCCCATGACCAACGCTTGACCAAATTGCTGTCCGATAGCTATCTGTATAACGGTAGTTGGCTGGGGTCTCAGGCCATCCTGAAAAATGCCTCTGCCCTTTATGGAGAGCACCTGGTTTTGACCGACCTTCAAAATCAGGTCGTGGCCGATTCCAATGATTCCGTTATCGGCCAGTATCTGAGTGCAACCGGTACCAGCCGGCAGAAGGCTTCTGTTCCCGGGGTGGAAGGCCCTGTAGGCACCCTGTGGTTCAGCCCCGGCGTTCCCGCTGGCGCCTCCACACGTTCGGTCGTGGTCGCGGAGAGCTCGGGTCCTTCGCTGAGCCTGCTGCTGATTTTAAGCGGGTTGCTGGCGGTGGGAATCGCCATGATCCTGACCTTCTTCGTTTCCCACCGGATATTGAAACCATTGGAGACCCTGGCCCGGGTCTCAAGGCAGGCCGCGCGCCGAGACTTTACCGTGAGAGCCAACGTTCAATCCAGGGACGAAGTAGGCGAATTGGCCCGAACATTCAACACTATGCTGGCGGAGTTATCGCGTACCGAGGAGCTGCGGCGTAATTTGGTGGGAGACGTGGCCCACGAGTTGCGCACGCCCCTGACTAACATAAGGGGTTATGTGGAAGGAATCAGTGATGGATTGATGCAGCCCGACGCTGAAACCCTGGCCTCAATACGGGGCGAGATCCAATTGCTGACCAGACTGATTGAAGACCTTCAGGACCTAGCCCTGGTCGAATCCGGTCAGATGCAGCTTAGGCTCCAGTCCTGCGACTTGGGAGACTTGATCAGAGATGCATGCCTTGCCGTCAATCCCCAGGCACAGGCAAAATCCATCGCTTTGGAAGTGGATGAGGCTTGCCGCTTACCCATTCAAGCGGATGCCCAGCGAGTAAGTCAGGTGCTGTGCAACCTGTTGGTTAACGCTATAGCTCACACGCCCACGGGCGGCCGAATTCAAATCTGGGCCAGACAGGCCGAGGGTCGGGTTCAGGTGTCGGTCAAGGACGATGGTCCCGGCATTGCCGTGGAGGATCAGCCTTACGTCTTCGAACGCTTCTTTCGGGTGGACAAGTCGCGCTCTCGCGCCACCGGCGGCGTCGGCCTGGGGTTAACCATTACCCGCCGTTTGATCGAGGCCCACCAGGGCGAGATAGAAGTAATCAGCCAGGCTGGCGAAGGTGCAGAGTTTAGGTTCACCCTGCCTCTTGAACCGGTCGGTCAACCGGCCTAATTTTTTCGCCCTCATCACCGCGCGGGTTTCGAGCCCGGCGCTCCAAGAGGGCGGTTAAAATGTCCCTCCCTTTATTAAAGTGAGGTTAGGAAGGGTCACAGCACCCCTCTTAGTCTCCCACCTGCCAAAGGGGAGAAACCAGCAAACTAGACACCCTCCGCGGACCCGCCGGTATCCCGCCGGTATGCCTCCGGTATATTGAGCACTAGCTTGCTCCTGCCTCAGCCGCCCCGGGCGACTTCCAGTCCCGCCACCGGGTTCATCCGTTCCTTCGCCGGCCCGGGCATGACCAAATTGCTACCATTTGTTAACAGGATTTTAAGAATTGAGGGGTACAATCAACTACAGGCAGTAACGCTGATGAAGTCGCACTACTAAAGCAATCGTCCGACAACTCCAGCGGATACACCCAAGCGGTTCCGTCACCCGCTTGGAGGACTCTGTTCAACCGGGCCCCAAACGGGGCCCGGTTGTTTTTGGCCGGTTCAGCCAGCGTTTTAGCGGCCCGGAGGTGTGGTGGCCCGGGTTTATAATGGCAGAGAAATTGCCTGTCCGGTTTGGGCGCTGCGGGTTACCGCTTCGGTGAACTCCATGTAGTGGAGACCAACGTCAAAGGGAGTGCGGGCGACGGGCTTGCCTTCGCGGATCGATGCGACGAACTCCTCCTCCACGTGCCAAGAATACTGATCTTCCGGAGGATTGGGAATTTCCACCAGCTGAGTGTCGC
>JADFQT010000138.1 GCA_022561675.1 Chloroflexota bacterium | reverse complement strand
CTACGCCCGGCAGTTCCTGGAGCGCATGTACAAGCCCGACGTAGATTACATCGAAGGCCTATCGCCGGCCATCTCCATAGACCAAAAGGGCGTTTCCCACAACCCCCGGTCCACCGTGGGTACCGTCACCGAGATCTACGACTACCTGCGGCTATTGTTTGCCCGAGTAGGTATTCCCCACTGCCCCAAGTGCGAACGTCCGGTGGAACGCCAGACGGTCCAGCAAATTGTGGACTCTATTCTGGCCTTGCCGGAAGGTACACGTATCACCCTGCTGGCTCCCAAGATCAGACGCAAGAAGGGGGAGCACAAGGAGGTGTTCGACGCCGCCAGGAAGGCCGGGTTTGTTCGAGTGCGGGTCAACGGCGAGATTCATCTGCTGGAAGAGGTCGAGGACTTCAACCTGGACAAGCGGAAGTGGCACTACATAGAAATAGTCGTCGACCGGCTCATCGTCCGGCCGGAAACCGAGCGTAGCCGGGTGGCCGAGTCGACGGAGACGGCGCTGCGTGAGGGCGGAGGGGTTATCCAGGTGGACCAGGAAGGCGCGGAGGAGCTGGTTTTCTCGGAGCAGTTCGCCTGCGTCCAGTGCGGCACCGGCCTCCCCGAGATAGAACCGCGAACCTTCAGCTTCAACAGTCCCCACGGCGCCTGCTCCACGTGCACCGGCTTGGGCTACAAGCTGGAGGTGGACCCGGACCTGGTTATGCCCAACAAGAATCTGTCTCTGATGGAGGGCGCGGTGGTTCCCTGGACCCGTTCCGGCCCGTCCAGCGGCTGGTACCTGAGCCTGATGAACTCGGTGGCCGAAGCCCACGGCTTCTCCGCCCACACCCCGGTTAAAAATCTGACCGAGGAGCAGCTGCACCTGATCCTTTACGGCAACCAAAACCGCAGCATCACCATCAAGCACAAGACCCACCGTGGGCGCGCCTACAGCTGGGACACCAAATATGAGGGGGTTATATCCAATCTGGTCCGCCGCTACAAAAATACCGAGTCGGACCACACCCGTCAGGAAATCGAGAAGTACATGGCGGCGCGTCCCTGCCCCAGCTGCGGCGGCGAGCGGCTTCGCCCGGAAGCCCTGGCGGTAAAAGTTTGCGGCATGGGCATCATGGAGGTAACCGCCCAGAACATCGGCCGGGGATTGGACTGGGTGCGGCAGATAGACCCGGACGCCCCGGGGGAGCATCACGGTCCCGTCCTTTCCCGACGGGACAAGACCATCGCCAACCAGATCCTCAAGGAGATTGAAGGGCGCCTCCGTTTTCTGGACGACATTGGCCTGGATTATGTGACGATGAACCGTACCGCCCGCACTTTGTCGGGTGGCGAAGCTCAGCGGGTTCGCCTGGCCACCCAAATCGGATCGGGATTGACCGGCGTGCTCTACGTTTGCGACGAGCCCACAGTGGGCCTGCACCCTCACGACGACCAGAGATTAATCGATACCCTGTTAAACCTGCGTGACATGGGCAACACAGTGATAGTCGTGGAACACGACGAGGCCATGATGCGGGCGGCCGACCACATCGTGGACATGGGGCCCGGCGCCGGCGAGCACGGCGGCCACGTGGTAGCCACCGGCGTTATTGAAGAAATAATGGAAGCTCCCGAATCCCTGACCGGTCAGTACCTCAGCGGCCGAAAGAAGATTCCCATGCCGCAGCTTCGGCGCGCCGGTAATGGCTTCCACCTGAAGATTTGCGGCGGTCGAGAGAATAACCTCAAAAACCTGGATGTGAGCATACCCCTGGGAACGCTCACCTGCGTTACCGGCGTGTCCGGCTCCGGCAAGAGCACCCTGGTTTACGACATCCTATACAAAAGGCTGGCCCAGGTCCTGAACCGGACCCGAGATTTACCCGGGCGGCACGATGAAGTGCTGGGCATAGAGCACATCGATAAAGTCGTCAACATCGACCAGTCTCCCATTGGACGGACGCCCCGCAGCAATCCGGCCACCTACACCGGCGCCTTCACTCCCATCCGGGAGCTCTTCGCCAGCCTGCCGGAGGCGAAGGTCAGGGGTTACAAGCCAGGACGCTTTTCCTTCAACGTTCGCGGCGGCCGCTGCGAGGCTTGCCAGGGGGAAGGCTACAATCAGATTGAAATGCAGTTCCTTCCCGACGTTACCGTCCCCTGTGAGGTCTGTCAGGGGAGGCGCTACAATCGGGAAGCGCTGGAGGTAACTCTGCGCGGGCACAGCATCGCCGATGTGCTGGACATGACGGTGGAGCAAGCCCTGGATCTCTTCTGGAACTTCCCCCGCATCCGGCCCAAGCTGGAGACCCTACGGGACGTGGGCCTGGGTTATATCCATCTGGGTCAACCGGCCACCACTCTTTCCGGTGGGGAGGCCCAGCGGGTTAAACTGGCCACAGAGCTCTCCAAGAGAGCCACCGGTAGAACCTTTTACCTCCTGGACGAGCCCACCACCGGCCTTTCTTTTGAGGACTGCGCCGCGCTGCTGCGGGTGCTGCACCGCCTGGTAGATAATGGCAATACGGTTGTGCTAATCGAGCATCACCTTGACCTGATTAAGAACGCTGACTGGGTAATAGACCTGGGCCCCGGCGCAGGAGACCGGGGCGGTGAATTGGTCGCGGTGGGAACTCCGGAACAATTGGTCCAACACCCGGATTCCTACACCGCCCACTACCTCCGCTCGGTGCTGGAGAATAGCCGAGCGCCCATGGCGGAAGCCGTGGCCGCCGCGGGAAATTAGCAGGCCGCTTTTTCCTGTCCGCTAACCGGGCTTCTCGCCTCACCGCTGGTTGATGCCCCTGGTTGATGTCCATTATTGTTTTGAATTTCCTTTGTCACCGAAAAAGCGGTTTGCTACAATGTCCACCGGTGGTCGATAATATTAGAGAGGACAATTATGCCACTTCATTATGACGGCGAAATCCAGATAACCAAGATAAACATGGGCCCCTACAACAACAACGGCTATATCGTCGCCTGCGCCGAGACCAAGGAAGCCGTAATCATCGACACACCAGCCGAGCCCGAAAAGCTGTTGAGCGAAATCGGTGATGTTCAGATTAAGGCCATTCTGATTACTCACGGGCACCAGGACCATTTATTGGGGTTTAAGGAAATTACCGAGCAGGTTCACGCGCTGGTCGGCGTGGGAGAGGCCGATGCGGAACTGTTGCCCAGCCCTCCGGGTATCGCCCTGGCGGACGGTGCAACCCTAAAAATTGGGAGCAAGACCATCCAGGTCCTCTCCACTCCGGGTCACACCAACGGGTCCATTTGCTTTTTGATTGGCAAGCACCTGTTCTCCGGAGACACCCTGTTCCCCGGCGGCCCGGGCAAGTCTCGCAGCCCAGAGGCGCTAAGACAGGTGATAGACAGCATAACCCGGAAGCTGCTGGTTCTACCCGATGACACAGCGGTCTACCCGGGACATGGCGATGACACCACCATTGGGCAGGCCCGCCAGGAGTATCAAGTCTTCGCGTCCAAACAACACCCGGATGACCTGTGCGGTGACGTTGCCTGGCTTGATTAACGTTCTAGGAATTCCCCCGGGAATGAATGGTAATAAAAATGTGTCCAGGGAAGGTCCCAAGGACAGGCCGGGGGAAAGCCCAAAGGAACCGCCGATGCAGCCGGCATGGTTTGGTAATCCGAAACAGACACCATGCAGCAGGACCCTGATCCAAGCCTATGCCAGCTCTATCCGGACAAATTGCTCGACGCCCGAATCGGTGAATTGAGAATGTATCAGCGTACCACCCTGGACAACCGGCTCCGCGTGCTCAGCGCCACCTTGCCCCATACCTCCTCCGTGTCCATGCTGATCTGCGTTGGCGCGGGCTCCCGTTACGAGCCCCAGGAATTGGCCGGATTGTCCCATTTCCTGGAGCATTTGCCCTTCAAGGGAACAAAAAGCTGGCCCTCCGCCCGGCTGGTGAGTGAAGCCATCGAAGGTGTGGGCGGCATTATGAACGCCAGCACCGACCGGGAGATGACCATTTTCTGGTGCAAGGTTTCCCAGCTGCACTTCAAGCACGCCTTTGCGGTCCTGATGGACATGGTGCTGAATCCCCTCCTGGACCCGGAGGAGATGGAGCGGGAGCGTGATGTCATCCAGGAAGAGCTGCGGATGACCAACGACTACCCGACTCAGCGCGTCGACCTCCTGATAGATGAAATCCTTTGGCCGGATCAGGCCATGGGACGGGACGTGGGAGGCTCCCTGGAATCGGTTGCCCAAATTTCTCTTGACGACGTTCGGGAGTACATGGAGCGCCAGTACAACCCGGCCAACACCGTGGTTGCGCTGGCCGGTAACGTTACCCACGAAGAGGTTACGGACTTGGTCGAGGCGGCGACTCGGGACTGGCTGCCCCGGGAGTCCCTGAACATGGAACCGGTAACCAACGGTCACCATGAGCCGGTAGTGCGCATCGAGCAGCGCCGCACGGATCAGTCGCACATTTGCTTGGGACTGCCCGGCTTGGCCCTGGATGACCCGGACCGATACGCTCTAGCCATCCTTAATGGGATTTTGGGCGACGGCATGAGCAGCCGGCTGTTCCTTAACTTGAGGGAGCGCCAGGGCCTGGCCTACGAGGTCTTTAGCTCGGTCAGCCATTTCCGCGACTGCGGCTCCCTGGTGGTCTACTGCGGCGTGGAGCCCAAGAAGACCAAGACCGCCGTCCAGGCCATGGTCAACGAGCTGCACGCCATGCACCAGGAGGTTCCCCAACAGGAGCTGAACAAGTCCAAGGAATACGCCAAGGGCCGCTTGCTGCTCCGGATGGAGGATAGCAGGTCGGTGGCCGCATGGCTGGGCACCCAGGAGCTTCTTCTGGGCAAAGTGGAACTGGTCGAGGATGTCATCGGGCATATCGACGCCGTTACCAGCGAGGACGTGGCCCGAGTGGGCCAGCGGATATTGAACGAGGAAAACCTGAGACTGGCCATGGTGGGACCCCACCGGAGCGACCAGGCTCTCCGCAAACTCTTGAGGTTTTAGCGCCGCCTTCATCAGGGTGCGTTCCCGGGCGTAAACCATCCCGCGCGGGCGGCGATCGACCAGCTTATGGGTCCGCTTCGTGACGCCGCTCTCTAGCTTGCCCCTCCCAAAAATAAGCCTCCAAATTAAGCCCCCGGGAGATGCCAGTGAAGCTCGGTTTTTTCGTCACCAACCAATATCTCCCCAACCAGTCCATGCCCCAGATGATTCAGGAGAGCGTGGAGCAAGTCAGCTTGGCGCGCCAGGCCGGCTTTGACCTGATTTGCACCGGCCAGCATTACCTGGCCACTCCCTACCAGATGTCCACCAGCTTCCCCTTATTAGCGCGATTGGCGGCGGAGGCCGGTGACATGGAGGTAGCAGCCACCGTGGTGCTGGTGCCGCTGCACAATCCGGTGGAGCTAGCGGAAAGCGTCGCCACCATGGACGCCATCTGCGGGGGCAGGTTCATTTTCGGGATCGGCCTGGGGTATAGGGACGAGGAGTACACGGCCTTTGGGGTCCGGCGAGGCGAGCGGGTCGGCCGGCTGCGGGAAGCTCTGGAGGTTATGAAACTCCTCTGGACGGAAGACGAGGTGGAGTTTCAAGGCAAGTATTACCAGGTCCCCCGCATCCGGCCGTCCACCCGGCCGGTACAGCAGCCTCACCCCCCCATTTGGGTGGCGGCCAACAGCGACGCCGCCATACGCCGCGCCGCCCGCTGGGGTTATCCCTGGCTGATCAATCCCCACGCCACCGTGCCGATGGTGGCGGAGCAGTGGTCCAAGTATGGGGAGACCCTGGATGCTTCGGGGCAACCTCTGCCGGAATCCCGGCCGATGATGCGGGAGCTATACGTGGCCAACGACCGGGAGACCGCCCTCCTTGAAAGCGAGCCCTACCTGGGCCCCAAATATGAAGCCTATGCCGCCTGGGGACAGGACAAGGCGCTGCCGGGGGAGGAAAGCTTCAGTATCCCCTACCAGGATCTGGCCAAAGACCGGTTTCTACTGGGATCTCCGGATCAGATAGTGGCAGAGATACAGCGGTACGAAAGAGAATTGGGGGTCAACTATCTGATATTTCGGATGCAGTGGCCGGGGATGGAGCAGTCCCAGGTGCTGCGCCAGATTGAGCTGATGGCCAGGGATGTGATACCCCGGGTGAAATCTTCAAACTAGCCTGCCGACTGTCCCAAACCAAAGCCAAGGTGGGACCCTCATAGTCATATACCCAACCTCTGAGGATTGCACCTTGTTACTAGTTTAGAAAAACACCCGTTAGGAGCTATCTAAAAAGGTCACCCCGAACCCTTCGGCGTTGCTCAGGATAAACTCCGCGAGGGGTCTGAAATCCTTGGACACATGGTCCTGACGCCATTGGCTATTGTGTAACTGCAGCACTGACTCATGAGGTTTTCCCGGCCCAGGATTTAGATTCCTCAGTCGCTTCACTCCCTCGGAGTGACATGGGTCGTTTTGAGAGAGATTTTTAGTCCACCCCAGCGAAGTCAACGGCCCACCGGCACCCCGGCGTCTTCCGCATAGACGATATTGCCATCGGTAAGCACCATGCCGTCCTGGCATTGGCATTCCACCCGGCCACCCTGGAACTGCTCCTCGTACAGCGCGGCATACAAACCGCCCCGCGCCAGCAGCTCCGCGTGGTTGCCCTGTTCTACTATTCTGCCGTGGTCGACGGCGTAAATCACATCGGCGGCCAGAATAGTCGAGAGACGGTGGGCAATGGCCACGGTGGTCCGACCCTTCATCAGCGGCACCAACGCCGCCTGCACCAGCCGCTCGCTGGCCGTGTCCAGGGCTGAGGTCGCCTCATCCAGAATCAGCAGCTTGGGGCTGTGAAGCAGCACCCTGGCTATGGATAGCCGCTGCCTCTCGCCTCCTGACAATCGAAATCCCCGTTCCCCAACTATCGTGTCGTAGCCGCCCTCAAACTCCATTATTCGATCATGAATGTAGGCCGCTCGAGCCGCCGCCTCCAGCTCCTCCTGGCTGGCCCGCGGGT
>JADFQT010000137.1 GCA_022561675.1 Chloroflexota bacterium | reverse complement strand
TCACTCGAAGAGGCGAACAAGGTGTTCGGTGAAATTGTCAAGGCTTGCCAGGAGTAGGAGAGCCACCTGGACCGATTGCTGCAGGGCAGTAATTACCTTACTACCAGACTGCTGATTTAAAGCGAGATTGTCGCAGGAATCCCATGAAAGACATCATCCTTCCCATTTTACGCGCCGCCAGGAAGTCCCTGGCCGCCGGACCAGCCGATAACTGGGAGAGTGCCTTGTATGACCGGCTGCAACCGTACCTGAGGGCACAAGAGCGGCGCGAGGAAGCAGACCGGCGCGAGAGTGTGGTTCAGGCTATGGATCTTGAAAGCGGCAAAACGGTGTGGTACGTGGAAGCACGGGAGATTTCCGGATTTGAGCGCCGCACCGGATTGGACCGGAGACGCGATCCGACCTGAGAAACAGGCGCTACGGCCTGTGATTGGCGGCCTCTAATTAAGCATCCCGCTCTGTTCGAAAGTCTCGAAGAGGGTGTTGAAGACATTATCCGCCAGCTGCCGGTTGCCGGCCACCAGCGGCGCGACCCACCGGCGCAGCTGTTTCAGGCTGGGTGGCCGCTCCTCCCAATGTGGCACCAGGGACCCCATAGGGCTCCGGCGCTTCTCCCCGGGGAGGCGGATCATCACCGTGCCTCCCGCTTCCTGCACCGCCAGGACCCCCGCCAGCATGTCCCACAGCTTTGGCGCGCCAATCACCGCGTACTGCAGCACACCGCAGGCGGTCATGCCCAGCTCGTAGGCGATGCTGCCGGTGGTGCGCAGCTCACCGGGACTGCCCTTGATCTGTTTGGAAAACTTCGTGCTCTGGGCGAAGTAACCGGGCAGGCCGATGAGCCGGTTGGCCACCGGTTGCTGGGCCGGATCTTCAGCTTGAAACACCGACACCGGTTTGCCATCGGCAAAGCAGCCACCGCCGCGGCGGCAGTGCAGCACAAACCCGCCCTTGGGATTGGGCCAGGGCAGATACATGGCTCCCACCAGAGGCCAGCCCCGGTACATCACGCCGATGGAGGATGCGTACACCGGCAGTCCGTTGAGGAAGTTGGTCGTGCCGTCCAAGGGGTCCAGCACCCAGAGAAAATCGAGAGCCGGGGCGTCGGTATCCCCTTCCGGCGAGTCTTCCTCTCCCAAGATGCCGTGATCGGGGAATCGGCGGGCTATTTCTTCTACTAGGTACGCCTGAGTCGCTTTGTCCGCCGAGGTGACCGGGTCTTGCTGATTCTTATCCTTGTACTCAATAGACAACTCCTGGGACAGCTCGCCGGCGAAATAGCCGGACAAAATGCCGCCGGCTCCCCAGGCCATAGCTACGGCGGCATCCTCTATCTCCCGCGTCAAGGCAGGATCGACTTCCGGGCTTATATTTCGGTTCATATTTTGGCTCATTTTCGGGCGCATATCCAGATCCGGGCCCGTCGCACCAGGGTCTTTCGGTTCTCTCCAGTGTCATTGCGAGCGAAGCGAAGCAATCCCGTTTTAACCACAAAAGATTGCTTCGGGCCTGCGGCCCTCGCAATGACAATCGCAAGAGCCTGCCCGTCGCACCGCCTGACGTTTCGGAATAGGCCAGTATAGCATGGGGCTTTGGGGAACGATCTGGGACTAATAGGGGCCCAATGCGGCGCCTACCGTCCCAGGACATTTGGCCCATTTGCCCGCCTCTGTTATAATCCAGCGCCGGGACCAATGGCGGGAAACGCCGCTGATAGCGGAATGAGGTAGTCGGGCAGTTTCTGGCTTTACCCGAACCCCCCAAGGAGAGGTGGAAAAGCGCATGGACCTGGAGCTTAAGGGCAAAGTTGCAATTATCGGCGGGGCCAGCAAGGGACTGGGACGGGCCTGCGCCGAAGTATTGGCGGAAGAAGGCGCCAGGTTGACCATCTGCAGCCGGACCAAGGAGGATCTGGAAACAGCGGCGGCCGAGATTCGTGATACCCACGGGGCCGAGGTGCTGGTATTTGCCGGTGACCTGGATCGGAACGACGTGATTCAGGACCTGGTCGCCACCACGGCAAGCCACTTCGGTCAGCTGGACATCATGGTCAATAACTCCGGCGGGCCTCCTCTGGCGCGGTCCTTCAACGCCACGGAGGAACAGTGGGAGACCGCGGTGCAGCGTTCCCTCTTCTTCTTCGCCCGCATGTCCCGCGAGGCCGTCCCACACCTCAAGAAGCAGGGAACCGGCCGCATCGTGAACATACTGGCCAGCACCGTCTACCAGCCCATCCCCAATCTGGCCCTCTCCGGGGCTACCCGAATGGGAGTGGTCGCTTTCGCCAAAAGCCTGGCGGATGAGGTGGGGCGAGACGGCATCCTGGTCAACAACGTCTGTCCGGGCTCCATCCTTACCGAGCGGATGCTTTCCAATGTCACCTCCAGAGCGAAAGAGCTGAACATCTCGGTGGAAGAGGGTCTGGCCCAGCGGGCCGAAGAAACCGCCGTGGGCCGCATCGGCGAGCCCAAGGAGCTGGCCAATCTGGTGGCTTTCCTGGCTTCCAGCAAATCCAGCTATGTGACGGGCACGACTATCCTGGTGGACGGCGGCCTGGTCCGGTCGATACTTTAAGCGGCCGTGGCGACCTCCCTCGTTCTTGCAACCGAACGCCTGGTTCCCAGCTTAAGCCAAAATGAACCCAGCAGGGTTCCTTATGACTAACCATCTAGATCCGCCCTTTGCTTTGGTTTAGGCCTGCCCTATGCGACCAAGGCCTGATCCACCTCCAGAGCCCGAAGACGCGCCCGGATTTGTGAGCCGGGGCAACGCCTACAGCCGTAACGGTGCCTATGATCAGGCCGTTGAGGCTTACACCAAGGCGATGACGCTGGACCCGGAGTTTGCCGACGCTTATTTCAACCGGGGCGTTTCTTACTATGAACTGGGCGAGTTTCAGCTGTCCATAGCCGACCTCACTAGGGCGATTCAGCTCAATCCCAACGACGACAACTACTACGGCCGGCGCTCCCTGGCCTACCTCTTCGCTGATGAGCCTGAGCTAGCCCAAGCCGACCAAGACCGGTGCGACGAGCTTCGCAACTAGTCCTTATTCCGCTTCCAACCCAAATCAGCCGACGGCCACTCCCTGGGCTTGACGAAAAAGCTAACACCGCTGCCGCGGATTGGCCATTTTGCGTAGGCGTTTAGTAGTGCAACTATCCCAAAGATGAATTAGGGTGGTTTCAGGATTGCTGGGATCCCAATGCTGATAGGGGCGTTATAAAATCCGGCTCCTCCCGCCTGCCAAGGGAGCGATCCAGCAGGGTTAACCTAACTCCTCCCAATTCTCATGAAGAAGGGTAGGGACCTTCATACTGCTCTGGGTGACACTATGATTCGCATTGAGTGTTTATAGCACGACCCAGACGAAGGTAAAGTCACTAATTATGCTGACTGCTCAAAGAAGCACTGCCAGGTATAGCCAACACCGCCCCGACTCCAGTACCGTCCCGGCGCCCAGCGGCTGTTCCATATATGTGGTGGATGATGACCCGGTCATAGCCAATCTGGTCTTTCACAACTTGAGGTCCAGCGGTTATCAGGTAGCGCAATTCGCGAATGGCTCGGAGATGCTGGATACCATCGAATCCAAAGGGCGCGGGGAAGCGGAATGGCCCGACCTGGTGGTGCTGGATATCATGATGCCCGGTCCTAATGGACTGGAGGTCGCCCGGAGCCTACGCGAGTTCAGTCAAATTCCCATCCTGATATTGAGTATCCGAGATGAGACCGATACCAAGCTGGCCGCCCTGGACCTGGGAGTAGATGACTATTTGACCAAACCCTTCGAGGTGTCAGAGTTGCTGGCCCGGGTCCGGGCGATTTTGCGTCGCACCTTGCCGCCAACAGAGGACGTGCCATTGACTCGGTACCGGCGCGGCGATTTGTGGATCGACCTGCAATCTACCAGAGTAACGCTCGGTAACAAGGCGGTGCGACTAACGGAGCGGGAATGGGCTGTCCTGAAGGTTCTGGTGGAGCATGCCGGTCAGGTAGTCGCACCGCGTCAGGTGCTTCAGCAGGCCTGGGGGCCGGAATATGGCGACGAGGGAGATTATATCCGGACCTACATCACCAGACTGCGCCGCAAGCTGGAACCAGACCCCAGCCGACCAGTCTATATTTTACTGGAAAGAGGTATGGGATACCGCCTGGCAGAGCCTGGGTAAAATTGGCTACCTTCAGTCTGCCGGAGCAATAACCAGCGCACTGGCGTAACGCCAGCAGAGTTGGCGTTACGTCAAGCAGCCGGTTTAAAGTAGGGAATGCTAATCTGGTCGTTGGCCCGGACGAAGGTTACTTCCACTCCCATACCAATTTTTACATCGCGGGGTTCGCATTCAACGATGTTGGTAAACATCCGCACTCCCTCCTCCAGCTCCACGAGAGCCAAAACGTAGGGCACGTCCTCCGCGAAGCCGGGAGTGCGGTTCTGGTAGGTCACGGTAAAAGTCCAAACAGTTCCTTTGCCGCTGGCCTTATGCCACTTGATGTCATTGGACCAGCAGTTAGCGCAGATACCCCTGGGGTAAAACTGGTACTCACCGCAGCTATCGCATTTTTGGATCACCAGTTGGCCCTGCCGGCAGGAGTCCCAATAGGGCTTGGTTTCACCGGAGACGGTGGGTAACGGCTTGTTCCACTCGGCCATGAGTTAGTCCCTCCCGAGAATGACGGTGCCGCCGCTGTGACGGGACCCCAGCGCCCCCCCAGTGCCGTGGCACAGGGCGACCTGGCAATTTTCCACCTGACGCGGCGTACCCTCAAACTGGTGCCGAAGCTGGCGGGTGGCCTCCAGAAGAAGGAATATTCCCCGCATGCCGGGGTGATTAGAGGACAGGCCGCCCCCATCCGTGTTAATGGGCAGCTCTCCGCCGACCTGAAGCCGCCCGCCGGAGACGAAGTCGCCGCCCTCCCCTTTTTTACAAAAGCCCAGGTCTTCCAGCGTTTCCAGTACAGTGATGGTGAAGGAATCGTAGATCATGGCCATGTCGATGTCCTGGTGGGTGACCCCGGCCATGGCAAAGGCGGGCTCATGACTCTGCTTGGCCGCAATGTAAATCAAATCCCGCTGCCCGGCCCCCTGATGCGCCAGTGCCTCGCCCACGCCCAGCACCCATACCGGCCGTTGCCTGCAGTTCCGGGCCAGCTCTGGCGAGGCGACCACCAACGCTCCTCCTCCATCACTGATCAGGCAGCAGTCCAGTAGGTGAAGCGGCGAGGAGATTACCCGAGCATTGACCACCGCTTCGACAGTTATCGGATCCCGGAACATGGCTTCCGGATTCATAGAGGCATGCTTCCGAATAGCCACCGCGATTTCCGCTAATTGCTCTGAGGTAGTGCCGTAAAGGTGCATGTGCCGCTGCGCGATCATGGCGTAGAGGCCCACGGTGGTAAGACCATAAAGCTCTTCGAAGCTGTCCGGCGATGGGTCAAGTCTGGGATGGCCAAACCGGGCGACTCCGCCGGTACCCACGGATACCCCGCCGGATCGGGCCAGGCTGCTGTAGGTGATGACCGCGCAGTTGATTCGCCCGGCGACGATGGCAGTCAGGGCGTGGGAAAGGTGAAATTCGAAGGACCCGCCACCGACCGTGGTATTATCCACATACTTTGGGTACATGTTCAGGTAGTCGGCCAGGTTCATCCCGCTATTGCGAATGCTGCTGGAAGCGGTGAACAGCCCCTCCACGTCCTTCTTGGTCAGGCCGGCATCTGCCAGAGCCTTGATGACGCTTTCTCCTTGAATTTGGAGTTCGCTCTTGTCGGGAGCGTAGCGGGTCACGTGCTCATGAATACCAACAATGGCCGCCCCATGCTTGAGGTCTACCACTTGAGAACTACCATGGGTCTGAATCCTCCCTTTTCACAGCAGGTCTAGCCTCCCAGAGCGAGCACCAAGCGAGTGCCCGGGGCACCATCTCAAGAGCCGGCTGTCCCGCCGGGCTGAACCTGGCCTATTATGGCCCATGCTAATAACGAAGACAACCGTGGGGACAAGCTGAAAAGCAAGCTGCATCGCCGACCAGCCATTGGGCCCGTAGGTATTGGACCTGGGAAATCTGGCCGCTCCGAGTATGGTACTATCCCGCCGGGCGGTTGGAGAAGACGGTATGAAGCCCCCGTTTTTATGAAGCCCATCGAGCTGACAGTTGGCAAGCTGCACAAAGAGGGAGTTGACGCCATCACCCTCTGGCCCTTCATACTGTATCGCCGGGGGCACCGGGACGACATCGCTTTGCGAGCCCACGAGCATTTCCACTGGCGTCAAGCGCAGAGATGGGGCGTGTTGCCCTGGTATCTGTGGTACCTGGCGCTGGTTCCCTTCTATTTTAGGAAACCATCCCAAGAGCACCCCCTGGAGCGGCCGGCCTACGAGCTGCAGTGGCAAATCCAGGAAAAGCTGAAGGCAGGAATCAGTATTGAAGCGGAGTTGGCCAGCGTGGGGCTGCCCTGAAGCCCAGGCCTTGAGTCAATCCTGACGTTGCAGCAGCTGGGCCGGAATGTCCGCCAGCAGGTGCTCCAGTTGGGGAATCTGCTCCCCATTCGTCAGGTCGACCTGAAGCGGCGTTATGGAAATCCGGTTATTCTTCAGCGCCCAGATGTCAGTGCCCTCCGGATTGTCTCCGGGGATTGGCTTGTTGCGGGATATCCGGTACCTTTTGGGGTCCTCGAGGCCCTCCTCCCGCACCGATTCCCCGTATGAGCGGCCGCCCAGCCGGGTAATCTGCACCCCATTTATGCCGGACAGCGGCAGGTTGGGCAGGTTAACGTTCAGGAAAAAGGCCTCCTCCGGCGGGGTCCGGTCCAGCTGGGAGGCCAGCAGCCGCAGCAATCGGGCAGCCCCGTCAAATTGGGGGTTCTGCACCGAGCCAACCGACACCGCCAGGGTCGGAAAGCCGCGCAGATAGCCCTGAAGCGCCGCACCGACGGTACCAGAGACGAGTATATCGGCGCCCAGATTGGAGCCCCTATTTATGCCAGAGACCACCAGGTCCACCCGGCCAACCAGCCGCTCCAAAGCCAGCACGCAGCTATCCGCCGGCGTGCCCAGGACTGAG
>JADFQT010000136.1 GCA_022561675.1 Chloroflexota bacterium | reverse complement strand
TGAGGCCGTTCAGGAGAGGAGACCCATCCAGGCGGTTCGGGAGATGACACCGGTTGAGGCTGTTGAGGAGATGAAACCGGTTGAGGCGGTTCGGGAGATGACGCCGGTTGAGGCCGTTCAGGAGATGAAACCGGTTGAGGCTGTTCAGGAGAGGAGACCCGTCCAGGCGGTTCGGGAGATGACACCGGTTGAGGCTGTTGAGGAGATGAAACCGGTTGAGGCTGTTCGGGAGATGACGCTGGTTGAGGCCGTTCAGGAGATGAAACCGGTTGAGGCCGTTCAGGATCTGAAACCGGATGAGACTTTTCAGGATCTGAAACCGGTTGAGGCTGTTCGGGAGATGAAACCGGTTGAGGCTGCTCGGGAGATGAAACCCGTTGAGGCTTTTCAGAATCTGAAACCGGATGAGGCTTTTCAGGATCTGAAACCGGATGAGGCTTTTCAGGATCTGAAACCGGTTGAGACTTTTCAGGATCTGAAACCGGTTGAGGCGGTTCAGGAGACGACCCCCCACATTACAGCTCCAAACATAACTTCTAGGGTGGAATTGCATCATCCGGAGCCCGACGAAGTCGCGGGAGAAATGGCGGGTGACCTGAAGGCTCCAACCGCTGTCCCCGCCGCCGACGTGGAGGACAGCGAGCCAACCCAAGAGTCCGCTTTTCCGACCGTCACGATGGGAGATGTTTGGGAAAGGATCGGCTCCCGCCGGAGCAGCGCTTCCCGGTTTTTCGACCGTTAATCGAGCAGTTTCTTGATTTAGTGCCATCCCGGGCCACCTTGGCGACCGGGGATGGCAAGAGTTCTCGCGTTTAGCCGGCGTTCGGGAGAGGCGTGCCGGCAGCGATGAGCAAAGGGCCCTGCCGGGAAGCCCCAATCCCGTGGCCCGGAATCCAAGGAGGCAATTAATGGATAGGAACGAGGACAAAGACCAGGAGCGGGACCAGGAGCAGGACCGACTGTGGGCCGCCACCAGGCTTACCGAGGCTGCCGTTACCCAGTTGTTCCAGGGAGCCTCTACGCCGGTCGATCCCAGTAGAGGACAGCAGATCGGTCAAATTGTTGCTGAGCTATATTCCGCTATCTATACCGGCGAGGATGTCCAGAGTAAGCTGGATGCCCGGCCGTCCCTTGCCGAAAGGATGGCCAATGTGCCGGCCAGGTCTCCCGTCTTACCGCGTCCCACCATGGTTGGTCAAAGCGGGCCAGCGGCCCGCCCAGTAGCAGGTCCGGCTACGCCTCCGGCCGGTAAGGGTGCGGTCGGCAAGGGTGCGGTCGGCAAGGGTGCTGGACCGGCTGCGGGCGGCGTCAATCTCCCTCAATCCATCCAGAATGAAAGCGCGGAGGAAGCTCCGATGCACCAGGCAGGGGTGGGGCCACCGGAGGTCCAAGACAGGACCGAAGCTCCGGTGGAAATTTCAGAGATCGGGCCACCTCTGGGAGCTCCGCCTGAAAGTTCCCAAGATTCCCTGCAGTCTCTACTTTCGGAGATTGTCGACGATGCGCCTCAAGAGGAAGTCCCGGAGGAGCGAGTGGCGCCGCCACCGGAATCCCTGTTTAACCCGATGAAGGTCCAGGAGGAAAGTTTGGAGTCTCAGCTGGCCTCGATTGCGTCGCAGGGCCCCATGGAGCCGGAAATACCGCCGACCCCTCCGGTCGCCCCGACTCCACTGCCAAATTCGACCAGTCCTAGAGCACCATCCCCTGCTCCGGCCAATTCCGCCGTGGTTGTCCTGGAGGCCCCGGACAAGCGCCAATCTAAGTGGCGATTTTGGAAGCGTTAGCGTCACCGCGGGCTTAAATTCATAACCTATTTTGGCTCCGAGGGTTTGCCGGAGCCCGTTAAAAAATTCCAAGTTCCCCGGCGCGCCGGGCAAGGTTTGGCCAACCGGAGGACAGTTTACCCGAAGCGGCCCGAAAGATTCCCGCTGGATATCCCATCCCTTAAATGGGGGTCAAATGCGGGGGATCGCATCATCTGGTGGTAGAATTCTTGAATGATGGTGCGGGCAGGCCAGATTCTGGTGCGGTTGGCCGGTAAAGAGGAGCCCTTCCGCCGCTGGGCTCAGGCGCTTTCTATATCCGCTACCCTGGGCTGGATGGCGGTGACCCTCTTGTTCCTGGGCTCCTCCGACCCTCCCTCTCCCGAAGCGCCCCCCTGGTGGTTTCCCGTCCTCGGCCACCTTTTTCTGTTTGCCGTTTTGGGGCTTTTAACCATGCTTACGCTGGCCAATCTGGAGCGTTCCTCCGATTTGATCCCCAGCCTGACGATGGTCGTGGTAATCGGTTTCCTATGGGGGTCGGCGACCGAGCTGTACCAGGGGACGATTCCCAGTCGAAGCGCCTCCTGGGAAGACCTGCTTTTGGATATTGTGGGTGCCTTGATGGGTGGCGGCGGGTCCAAAGCAGCTGGATTTTGTGCCTACCGGTATTTAGGTTGGCACAGACTTTACTAGCCTCAAAGTTCTCCTCTCCTCAACCCGGAGGATGCAGCATGGCTTCGGTGTCTCTTGGGGATCGATGATCCCTCGGCTGCCAGTTGGAGCACCGAAGCCGTTGGTTCTATAGCGCCGGTAAGGCGGTTGGTAGCGGCTCGGTTGGTGGGGGTGAGACGCCTAATGTCTATAGAAGGCCAGTATTTATCGGCCTGAGGGCTCTTACGAGCCGCAGGATAGCGAAAGAAAAGACTCCCAAACCATTTCTTCAAGGGTTGGGAGTCCGAGAAGCCCAGAGCGGCCAAGGTCCGGCAAGCCGGCCAAAGCCCCGTCAGGCAGGTCCTGCCGGGTTAGCCCGGCCGTTTCACTTCAATAGTTTCATCCGCCGTCAGGGCCACCCGCCGGTAACGAATGCCCATCTTCAGCATCCAATATCCCAGGGTGGCAGGACTAACACCCAGCTCATCGGCGGCATGGCTAAGGCCGTGCTGGTTCACCAGCTCCGGGACCAGAGTTTCCAGGGGCCGCTGGAATTTGTCCTCCACCTGCCGCATCAATTTGGTGCGTCGCACCCGCTGGAATGACATAGGCTACTCTCCGGTAAGACTGCCCCGGGTAATGCCGGAGCGGCTGCATTTCAGAGTCTATCATACAGGTCCAGGGCAAGTATTTGCCTGGAAACTGGGGTGTATTCTCGCCAATTTTCAGGGTCACACCGGCAAAGGCTGTAATTCCCAAGCGCCGCGGGCCCGCTCTCTCTGCGGAGAGGATCGCCGGCTAATTCCCGTTTCGGTTGACTTATCTCCAGCGAAGAGTTTATCTTGGAACCACACCATTCCGGGCCACAACGGGCCGGATTCCGCCGGATGTGAAAAATTTTAGGAGGGACGAGTATGTCCAGAGTCACGGTAATTCAGCATATTAATATCCAGATCACTGACCGCGACCGAACCAGGCAATGGTATGAACAGGTGTTGGGAGCCGAATTCAACGACCGGGGTCCGGAAGCCAATAAGAGGCAGCTGCAGCTCCGCATCGGCAATGGGGAAATTCATACCACCGACACCAAAAACCCGGTGCTGGCTGCATCGGTGCATTTCGCCGTGGAAATCGACGACTGGGACGAAATGATATCCCATCTGGACGGCCTGGGGGTTGGCTATACCCGCACCCCGGGGAGCAGGCGCGAGGAGGATGCCGGTTCTTCCTGGGGCCGCCGGGATTACAGTGGGGGCCATTATACCTACGTTCACGACCCGGACGGGAACATGATCGAGCTGGTGCATCACCCGTTGGGTCTGGAGGATTCAAAGGGGAAGAAGCTGGAGCTGACCCATCATGCCGAGAGTCCTAGTTGGTCCAAGAATCCGGAATACAGCGTGGAGTTCAGCCCGGTAGCTTAAAAGCGGGTTGGAAATTCCAGCAAAGACCGTGGTTCGACAGGCTCACCACGAGCGGGTTGCAATTTGAGGCCCGTTCGTCCTGGGCCTGTCGAAGTATCAACCGGATGTCGTCCGGCCGCTTATTAAATGCTGTTATCGGTACGCGCCGCCGCGCCGTTGAGCCGGGGAGAGAGCGGCAACTCTACGTAGAAGCAGCTGCCTTTCCCCACCTTGCTTTCTACTCCGATGGTCCCCTGATGGGCCTCCACCAGCTGTTTGGCGATGGTCAGTCCCAACCCGCTGCCTCCGGTGGCGCGAGCCCGGGAGGGATCGACCCGGTAGAAACGGTCGAAAATTTGGGGTAATTCCTCCGGCTCAATGCCCCTGCCCTGGTCTGCCACCGCTAATCTCAGCGTCTCGGAATCCGGCGCCCGCGCCGAAATGGTCACCACGCTGCCCTCAGGGCTGTGCAAGATGGCGTTCTCCAGCAGGTTGCCCACCACCTGGGTCACCCGGGTTCGGTCCATCTCTACCGTTGGGAGCTGTCGCGGCAGGTCCAGTACCAGCTCCACGCCCTTGGCATCGGCTCGCGCCCGGAAGGCCTCTGCGGTCTGTTCCAGCAGCTCCCCAGGCGCCACCGGCTGGTAGTCCAGTCTCAGCGAGCCGGACTCCGCCAACGCCAGCACCCGCAGGTCTTCCACCAGTCTGACCAGGTGCAGGACCTGGTGGTGGATGATGTCAATGGTGGCTGAGTTAGGCTGAAGCAGCCCGTCTTTCACAGCCTCCAGGTAACCCTGGATGTTGGAAAGAGGAGTTCGCAGCTCGTGGGCTACGTCGGCCACCAGGTTCCTGCGCCTTTTTTCGGCTTCTTGCAGGTTTGACGCCATGATGTTGAAGGTGTGGGCCAGCTGGCCCAATTCACCCGGGACTGAGGTGGGGACCCTTTGGGCCAGGTCGCCCTGTCCCAGCTTTTGAGCCGCTGCGCCCAGGGTACGGACCGGGGTCAGCACTCTTCGCGACATCAGCCAGACCAGCAAAACTCCAAATACACCGGCGGCCAGACCGGTCAAGAGCAGCGCCCGGTCTACGCCGGAGGCGAGACGGCTGATGGCGGGTTCTCGTATAGTTCCCGTGGACTCGCCCCGAACCAGCGTAACCTGGCCCAATAGGCGCCCATTGACCTCTATCGGAATGGTCTGACTCCTCGCCGCGTCGCCGGTGAAAGCCTCACCCGAATCCGGATGGGAATCCGCCACTAAAGCCCCATGGGCGTCCTCCACGATTATTCGACGGCCCGTTGCGGAGGCGGCCTGTTCCACCGCTCCCTGGAGGTTATCCCAGCCGCGGTTCCGGAAATAATGCCGGGCGAGCAGCCTCTTGACCCGTTCGGCGCGGATCTGCTGGTCGCGACGTTCGAAACGCTCCACTTCGTTCTGAGCGACCGATCCCACATACCAGCTTACGCCGAAAAGGGCCAGCCCCAGTACCAGGGCAAAGCCCACCACCAGACGGAATTGAATGCTGAAAAACCGGCTAGGCATCGCCAAACTTATAGCCCAACCCGTAGACGGTATGGATGAATCGAGGTTCACCTGGCGCGGAATCTAGCTTGCGCCGAAGGCTGGATACGTGGGCATCGACGGTGCGGTCGAATCCGTCAAAATCGTAGCCGAATACCCGGTCGATGATCAGCTCTCTGGAGAAGATACGGCCAGGATCCCGCATTAAAAGGACCAACAGGCGAAATTCAGTGGGAGTTAGTCGAATGGCTGTGGAGCCTCGGTGGACTGTTCCGTGGGGGATATTTACGGTGAAGGGTCCTTGCTTCAATTCGTCCTGGGTTCGCTCCGATTGCTCCCGGGCGGTCCGGCGCAGCACAACCCGCACCCGCGCTGCTAATTCCCTGGGACTGAAGGGCTTGGTTATATAATCATCGGCGCCCATCTCCAGGCCCATCAAGCGGTCTTCCTCCTCTACCCGGGCCGTAACCATGATGATGGGGACATTCGATTCCTGCCGCACCTGGCGGCAAAGTTCGGTACCATCGATGCCGGGGAGCATCAGGTCCAGCACTATCAGGTCGGGAGCCGCTTCCCGAGCCAGGCGCAGACCGTCTATTCCATTCATGGCTACCAGCACCTGGTGACCGTCCTGATCCAGATAAAGACGGACCAGTTCCAACGCATGGGGGTCGTCTTCAACAATCAGGACGGTGCTGGGCATTTCAGCTCCTTATACCATTTGTATATGAAGAGTGCGTGTTTCAGCCATTGTAGGTGCGCATGGCCATGCGCACCTACGAAATCACCCAGCACTTTCACGCGACTTTTAGGCACACGTGGTATTAGATGAAGCAATGGGATGCTCGTATTTTAAAAGTTCCGGAGGGAGAAGGCTCAAGGCCGGCTCTCCCTCCGGTGCCAGGCTCGTGGCCTGGGTTTTAGTCCCCACTTGGCTTTCGGTTGTTGGTCGTCCAGCTTCTATTGCAGGAGAGCCTGGTCCAGGCCGCCAGCGACCTCCGGGACAAAGTCCCGCCTACCGCCTCGCCGGAAATTCCGACCCGCAAACCCTTCCCGGTCGAACCTCTGGCCTTCGAACGACGTACGATCCATGTCCCGTCCCTGGAATCGCTCCGATGGCCGGAACTGTCCCTGGGACTTGGAATCCGGCGACCGATGGGTTCTCTGGGCCAGCAGGTCTTTCAACGCCTGGGGCATTTCACCATGCCATATCAGAACTGCATCGGCCTCTTCCTGGGAGATTACGCCGCGTTCCACCATTTTGTTCAGCCGGTACTCCACTGCCTCACTTCCCCGCAGCAGTACCCGGTGTAGTTTAGCAGCTGCATCGGGGCGGCCAAGGAACCAATTCAGAATCTCATCCGCCTCCGCTTCGGTGAGCTTTTCATTTTCCACCATGTGTTCCAGCCGGTATGCCAGGGAGTCGTCTTGCTTCTCCGTAATGGCTTGGTCGAAGGCATCTTGCACGTCCCCTTCCACGAGATTTAGAATTTCCGCCACTCGGGAGGCTATGCTTTGCTTCGGCGCATCGCCATGGGAGAGGTCTATTCGGCCGGACTCCCCCTGGTTAAAGGGGCTAATCTGGCGGGTAAGACCCTCGGGAGAGGTTCCGATTTGGCTGTTTATGCTTTCCTGGGAATTGCTGTTCTGGGCGAAAATTACCCCGCCAGTTACGGCAACGGTAAGAACCCCAACCGCCAGGGGCATGAAATATCTGTGTTTCTTCATTTCTTTCAGTCTCCTTCTTAAAAT
>JADFQT010000135.1 GCA_022561675.1 Chloroflexota bacterium | reverse complement strand
ATACATACTGACACCATGCACGGCAGCGCCAGGATTCACCGGATTGATGCGGATAGGATTAAAACCGAGCTGGGGCTGGGCCGGGTGGTGGTGGTCGCCGGATTCCAGGGCATTACGGAGGCATTGGACATAACTACCCTGGGCCGGGGCGGTTCGGATACCACCGCGGTAGCCCTGGCGGCGGCGCTCCAGGCCGAACGCTGCGATGTTTACACCGATGTCGAGGGCATCTATACTGCGGATCCTCGGGTGGTGCCCCAGGCGCGGAAGCTGGCTGAAATCGGCTACGAGGAGATGCTGGAATTGGCCAGCTATGGTGCTAAAATGCACCCCAGATCCATAGAGTTGGGGGCGGTTTACCAGGTGCCGATTTACGTAGCCTCCAGCTTCAATGACGTTCCCGGGACTCTCATCCACCAGAGAAGTGACAAGCAAGGAAGCAATAAGCGGGATATGGAAGATCGGGTCAAAGTCACTGGAATCGCGTATCAGCCCGACGTGGCCAAGATAACGGTGCTGTCGGTTCCGGATCGACCGGGTGTCGCGGCCAGCCTCTTCGAGCCATTGGCCCAGGTGGGTGTCAGCGTCGACACGATTGTCCAGAACACCAGCGTGGATAAGACGACGGATATCAGCTTCACCGTCAGCCGGCAGGACCTGCCCGGAGCTTTGCGGGAAGTGGAACAGGTGGTGGAAGAGTTGGGAGCCGCCGGTTTGGTCAGCGACTCTGGTCTCGCTTCGGTCAGCATCGTCGGCTCCGGAATGCAAAACAGCCCGGGTTATGCTTCCCGCATGTTTCGGATTCTCGCCGATGGAGACGTCAACATCGACATGATCACCACCTCGGAGATCCGCATTTCTTGCGTCATCCAGGAAGCACAGGTGGCGGAGGCTGTCCGCCTGCTGCATCGGGGCTTTGAGTTGGACCAGGAAGCCTAAAGCCCGCGCTTACCATCTCCGGAGGCCCCTTGGCCCAACCCCGCCTTTCCCCGGAGGCCCCCTTGACCAAGCCCCGCCTTTCGATCGTAATTCCAGCTTTTAACGAAGAGGCCCGGATCCGGTCCACGCTGGATCAGGTGATCGCTTTCCTCGTTTCTCGTCCCTACACCTGGGAGATAGTCGTAGCCGATGACGGCAGCACCGATGCCACGGCCAGGTTGGTAAGTGAATTAGCCGATGGCCGACCCGAGCTTAAGCTTTTGCGACTGCCCCACCGGGGCAAGGGCTGGGCGGTGAAACACGGTATGCTGGCGGCTGTCGGAGAATACCGCTTCCTTTGTGATGCCGATCTGTCGATGCCCATAGAGCAGGTGGAGCGATTTTTGCCCCCCCAGGTTGGGGAAGGAACAATAGTGGTTGGCTCCAGAGAAGCCCCCAATTCCCGTCGCATTGGAGAGCCTGCCCACCGCCATTTCATGGGGAGGCTCTACAATCGGTTGGTCCGCCTGGCGGCCGTGCCGGGGATCAGTGATACCCAATGCGGATTCAAGTGTTTCCCGGGGGAGCAGGCGTCAGCTTTGTTTCAACGGCAGAGAACCAACGGGTTCGCCTTCGACGTAGAAATATTATTCCTGGCGCGGCGGAGCGGGCTGAAGGTTACCGAAATAGGGATCGACTGGTATTTCCGGGAGGAAAGCAAAGTTCGCCCCCTGCTGGACTCGGTAGTGATGACCCGGGACTTGATCAAAATTCGGTGGCTCCACCGGCGCTGGAGACGGGGCTGAAGGGACCCTGGCAAGGGAAAAGGCGGGTTACAACTGGGGACAGGTTAGCTGAAAATTTGGCAAAACTCCGCTCTGATTCGCCCTTGGTATGGAGCAATCTTGAGGGTATAATCTTGGCGATTTTAGGGGAAAACTCCCTTGACCCTATGTATGAACTTGGTGTAACTAGTTATATAAGCATTTTTAATGGCTAATTTTTGGGCCGAACCATTCTTAAAAAAGTGGTTGAACCGTCCGCAATATGGAGTCAAAGGAACATGGAGCTAACCAGGAACCCCCTCACTACCAACTCGAAGAATGATCCGGGTAAGAAGGCCATATCCCTGGCGCTGAACGGCGAATGGGCCGAGGCCGCTGAGCTCAACCGGACCATCTTGGAAAAATCTCCGGATGATGTTGAGGCGATGAACCGGCTGGGCAAGTCGCTGATGGAATTGGGTAAATATTCCGAGGCCAAGGCCGTACTGGCCAGAGTGGTCCAGTTGGCTCCCTACAACTCCATCGCCAAGAAAAACCTGGGACGGCTGGACCAACTGGAGGCTGCGCCCAATCCGGCGCAGAAGACTCGAAAATCCGGTGGAGTTCCCCAACTATTCATTGAGGAAAGCGGGAAGTCCGGCATCACCATGTTGCAAAAGGCGGCTACCGGCCCAATAGTTGCCAGTATCGGTCCGGGTGAGCCGCTAACCCTCAACGTAGACAAAAACGCGATAGTTGTCTCCGTACGCGAAGATGAGTATTTGGGGCGGGTCGAGCCGAAATTGGCCAGCAGGCTTATCCGGCTGATGAATGGTGGTAATCGCTATCAGGCAGCGGTGATTGGAGTCAAAGAGCAGGGGATAACAATCATCATTCGGGAAATTTACCGGCATCCATCTTTACATGATGTATGTTCCTTCCCCTCCAAGGGAAGAGGCGACAATCGGATTTACCTGGGTGAAAGCCTGATGCGCTACGTTGAGGATGGCGAGCTGGATGAAGATGAAGAGGCAGTTGTGGTCATAGACCGGGACGAAAACGGGGAGGAATGGGAAGAGTAATTCAACCTTGTAAATAGGTTCTCCAGAGGAAATAATCCGGGGAAAATAATCGGTTCAATTGCTCATTCGCGCTTGGTTCAGGATGAGCAATTTTTTTGCCTAATTTCTCAAGCGGTGATGACCGGTGAGGCTTGATCCATGAAGCCCTGGTGCTACTTGATTATGCTGGGGTAGATTGCGGGAGGTGCGTCCAGCTGGAAGGGAACAGAAATCTGGCTCTTGGTCCTGGTCGCCGTGGCGTTGTCCGCTCTGGCAGCTGTCGCGGTGGCCTCAAACGGAAGCGTTTTGCCGTCCCTTCCCGGCCCCGTGCCCGGCCCATTTCTTAGTGTGGGAACGACAGCATCTTCCGTTGCCGGCGCAGTCCTGTTGGCTTGAGTGTTACTCCATAGTGGGATACAAGGCAGAAAAGCCAAAGGAAAGTAAACCCATGGGCCAGGCGCATTCGGCGGCACCGCGACGCTAAAGCTCGCCCCGTTCCTGGAGAACCTCCTCCACCGCATTGTTGATTTTCGACTCCAGGTCATCCTGGTTCCAAGGTTTGATAACGTAGCCCCAAGCGCCGCCCCGCATAGCCCTCATAATATCCTGCTCCTGCCCCCGGGCGCTCACCATGATAACCGGCATAGGGTGGGTTTCGGCATGCTCCTTCAGCTTTTCCAGAACCTGAAATCCATCCATCACCGGCATCATCACATCCAGCAGAATCACATCCGGATGCTCCTCCATGGCCCTACGAAATCCGGTTTCCCCATCGGCCGCCTCCAATACATCGTACCCCAGGTCAGATACGGTCTCGGACAATAGAAACCGGATGTCCTGATCGTCCTCTACTACAAGAATGGTAGTCACGTTACCCTCGTTGGTCCCGGTCCTAGGCCTTGGACCTGCTCAGAGGAATGACTCTCATGCCGATTTCCGGTTCGACCACAAAGCTGACCAGATTTTCTGTAATCAACTCGGTTGTATTGATCTTATTGATCTCCAGGGTACGCATCGGGCGACCCATTACCTGCTCCGAGTTGAGGGTGAAATACCCGTCGCACAGGTTGCGGAGACGGGAAAACATATCCGAACTGAACACATAGTTGTGGATCGACATCATTACGGTTTTCCGCTGGTTTGTGAGACGGCGCCCGGCGCTGAAAAAGGCGATGACGTTTTGTTCGCTGCAGGACCCGGCCAGGTCGGTAATGGAATCGACCACGATAAACTGAGAATCTTGGGAGAGCTGTTCGATGGCCAGGGACAGTTGACCCAACATCGGTGCGCTGTCTTCCCCCTCAACCGGGTCCGGTACTGGGAAAATCTGAAGCGACCCGTCGCCCAAAAATGTGACAGTATCCAAGCCTATGGATGCCATCTGGGTCGTCAGTGAGTCCGGTGTGTGTTCCGAGGTAAAATAGGCCACTTCAAAACCACCTACGAGAGCTCCGTAGGCCAGGTGCTCGCAGAGGACACTTTTGCCCGACCCAGCGGCGCCCACCGCCAGGTTCAGGGAGCCCACTGGCAGCCCACCACCCATTTTTTGTTCCAGGGTCTTCAAGCGGTCGGCGGTGCGGATTCTGTCCTCCTGTCCATCCTCCGCTCGGCGGCGTCTCCGCCCGGACCTCAAGCCAGCCAGAGCCCGGGGCTCTTGAAAAATGCTAACTTCCGGGGTTTTCACGTCAACGTTTTTGGAATCCACCGGCAATTCCACGACCTCTTCTTCGGCGTGCTTGGAACCATCTTCTCGGTTATCCGACGGGTCGTGGCTGCTCTCCAGGCCGGCGGCTCCCGAGCTGCCTTTCATGGCAACCGCCTCCCGAAGGACGACCCGCACAGTAGCCTCTACCACGCCCGCTTCCCAGGGCTTGTGGATGTAGTGGGTAACGCCCCACTCCAGACCTTCCTTCTCACCCTGGAAGGGTGGCATGGCGGTCAAAAGCACTACCGGAATGTGCCGGGTACTCTGGTTCTCCCGAAGTTTCTCTAAAACCTGGAAGCCGTCGAAACCGGGCATCCAGACGTCCAGCAAGATCAGGTCCGGAAGGTCGGTCTGGGCGCGTTTCAGGGCGACTTCGCCGTTTTCGGCTTGAATCACCCCCAGTCCGGCGTCGGTAATTATGTCCGAGAGGAGCTCTCGGATATCCCATTCATCATCTACGACCAATACAGTGGCCACGGGTACAATACCCTTCTTTCCTTTCAGCAGGTTTCGCCCCTGCACGCGGTATGATGGCATGGCTCAGAACGACTCCGGGCTCATACTTGGGAAACCGGCCGGGCCGGCCGCTGGGCAGCCTGAACGGCGGCATCTTGGCCCGCTTTGGGCCAATTGATACTGAAGGTCGTGCCCTGGCCTATCTGGCTGCTGGCCCAGATGCGGCCGCCGTGGGCCTCTATAAGGTGCTTTGTGATGTACAAACCCAGCCCGCTGCCCGAGACCTCCCGGGTCGATGAGTTATCGGCGCGGAAGAACTTGGTAAAGAGCCGCTCCTGGTCTTCCGGAGAGATTCCGATGCCGGTATCGGACACATCGATGCGAACCCCCGCATCTTCCTCTCTGGCCCGTATGGTTACCCGGGCCCCTTGGGGAGAGTATTTACAGGCGTTGCTCAAAAGGTTGCTTATTACCTGGCCCAGTCGCAGCTTATCCGCCAACACCGGGCAAATGTCCTGAGGAATGTCTAGCACCAGGTCAATGTTTTTGTCGTTTAATTGGGTCTGCATGCCGGTGACGATCTCTTCGATTTCCGGCCATAGCTCCAACTCGGCCGGTGTCAGCTCCAGTCCGCCGGATTCTATTCTAGAAATATCGAGCAGGTCGTCGACCAGGGATTTCAGACGATAGCTGTTTCTTTGAGCGGTCTGTAGGTACCGCTGCTGTTTCTCGTTCAGCGGCCCCACCTTGTTTTGGCGCATTAGGATAATGTCGATGTAGCCGATTATGCTGGTGAGGGGCGTTTTCAGCTCGTGGGTGGCGGTGGAGAGTATTTGGGTCTTGGCGCGGGAGGCTTCTTCAAGTTCCTCATTCTTCTTCTCCAGTTCCATGAACGCCAGCTCTAGCTCGCGATTTTTCTCCTCCAAATCGCTGACATAGCCGGACCTGCGCCGCTCCATCTCCTGCTTCAACTCCAAGGCAGAGCCGATGCGGGCTATCATCTCCGCCGGATTGGTAGGCTTGAGGATGTAGTCGGTCGCTCCGGCGCTGAAGGCCTGCTCCAATTTTTCTTCGGCGGCAACACCGGTGACCATTATCACAGGAATATCCCTTAATTTAGACACGCTTTTTATGCGCTGGCAGGCTTCAACTCCGTCCGTTTCCGGCATGTTGATATCCAGAAGGATTAGATCAACTCCAGGAGTTGGGAGGGACGGGTCATCCAGCCCCAGAATTGTAAACGCCTCCTGAGTCGATCCGGCGGTGATAACGTCACTATATCCCGCATCTTCCAGGACTGCTTGCATCAATTGCCGGAAATCCGGCAGATCATCGACTACCAGTATGCTCATTGTTTTTGATTCTCCGTGGTATCAGCAGCTTGGGGAATTGGCCCGAGCCATCGCCAAAGGGCGGCTAGCTGCCGTACTTGCCGGCGGTTTCCTCCTTGGCCAGCTTCTCGCTAATGGCCTCTTCCAACCACTGCCCCAGGCTCTTCTTAGACGTTACCGCCGCGACGCGAGCCTGGTGGTAAGCATCCTCGTAAATGCGGATAGTCTTGGCGGTTCTTTGAGGCCCGTCAGTCATGTCTTACATCCCATTCCTATAGGTTATGTACTAGATTAAACCACTGAGGCCCGGCCCATAAGAGTTGATACCCCTAAGGGACAGGGGGCGAGCCCCTTATTTGAGGTGAAAGGCATAGCTCGACGGGGAAGGGCTATCTATTGACCCTTGAAGAAATTACTGAAGCTGGGGGATTTCCCCAAGCGGTGGCCCCCTAGCCGTGTTTGGCTAAAGATTTAAGGACCGTTAAGTGAGGACCCGGCTAGCTGCGGCTCCGGCCGGCGCCTCTGGCCAGGGCGTCCAACCTGGCCGCCACTTTAGACCGGAAGGGCCGCACCCGATTTATTGCCGCCTTGCGGCCTAGGGGTAGGACAAACATCGTGCTCTTACCCTCCGCATGGGGGGAGAAGAATTGGGTGACTGCGTCGTCATAAAAGGTAAGCCCGGAGGCGCCTAATCCCAGGGAATGGACGCCCAGGTACATTCTTCCTCCCAGGACGCCGGCCTCCATTTGCGCCACCCGGTAACCGCGGTTGCCCAAGCGAGCCAATATCCCCTCCAGGTCGGTCATGAAAAACAGGACGGCGGAGGCATCGGCAGGCAGGGCTTGTTCAAATCCCAGATGGCCGGACTCCTCCCGAAAATC
>JADFQT010000134.1 GCA_022561675.1 Chloroflexota bacterium | reverse complement strand
CACCAGAGATGTCTCCCCTAGCCCAGCTTCGCCCCGCTGATTTTCCCCTAGATTCTGCTGCTCTTTGTTACCCTCGTCGCTAATTCGCCACCCTCCCCAGCTTAATGTATCCGACACGTTACTTCAGCCTCCCCGCCTCAATTACCTTGACGCGTTAACATGTTTTCAATCAAGGAGTGGAAAAGCCCAAGCAGGGGAATACCGGCGAAGGGGAAAATTCGCTAATGGGCCTCAGCCCCTTCGCCAGGAAATCAGGGAGAAGGAAATATGTCTGGATCCTACTGCGGTGTTCGCATAGGTTTTTACCTGCTGATGGTGGTGGGCGCCGTACTGTTCTTTGTGACTCAGGTGATGGCGTCGGGGAACGCCTCGCCGGGCCTGAAGTTGGAAGACTGCGATTGGTTCAGGCAGCGCAACCAGCAGGTAATCGAGACTGATGCCCAAGCCCGGCACAGACCCACAGGAGACACCTCCGAGCAGATGGGCCTGGGTGGCGGCGGCGCCCCGACGTACCAGCCAGGCGGCGATGAAGAGAATTTCTGGGAGATAGCCGCAATCAGTGGGGAGTGTCCGGCGCGGAACGCTAACTGAAGCCGCAACCGATGATGCTCTGTTGATTAAAGCCCGTCCGGTCTTTTACGGCTGGGGGTCGACCAAAGAGGGTCCGCAAGGGCCCTCTTTTTGATTCCGGCGTCAAACCAGCGGAGGGCTCTGGGACATGGTCACTACGATTTACAATTCTTCGCCTTAATTCACCCAATGGCTACCCATCCACCGCGTTTTTGCCACTTTCCGTTCCCCGCTCAATCACCGCTTTTAACCCCAATGACGATCCACGGCGATTAAGATAAATCCAAGCTTTAAACAAGGAGGTGCAGCCAGCCCGGCGATTCCCTGAGGCTCTTTTTCTTACCCTTCAGTATTGGTAACAACCCTGTAATTGGTCCTGGCGGGGACCAGGTTTTCCAACCCCAACAAACCCAAAATCATAAATTTAAGGAGTATTGACCATGTTTAATACCAAGAGAATCATCTTCCTCATCGGCCTTCTGTCCCTGGTAACCCTGACCGGCGCTTTGCTGGCCGGCCCGGCCTTCGCCAAGGGTCCGAAGTCCAGCGTTTGTCACTGGCAAGAATTCCAGGATTCGTTCACCGAGGTCATTGATGAAGAAACTACGAAATTCCACGAGGAGGAGCCGGCGGGCTGGGTCGTGATCAACATTAGCGACAGCGCCCTTCCGGCCCACCTGGGCGACGAAGAAGTTGAAGCCCACAACAATGGTGCAGGGATGGATGACATGCTGATCGATGACAGCGAATTTGCGGCAGAAAACACTGTCTCCTCCGACGACTGCGGCGGCGGTCGATAACGACAAAAGCCCACTTGCCTCAGGGCTGCGTTAGGCACGAGAAGGGGGTCCGCAAGGGCCCTCTTCTCTTTTTGTTTCATCCGATAGACCCAGGCTAAATTCCCAGCCGCTGGTAAACCTCGGGATTAGCGCAGGCTTCCAGCCTCTCCCCGCGCAGTCCGGCCAGCAGATTTCGCGCGGCCAGCAGCATGGTGTTGAGACGGGTAGGCAGGGCGGCGCTGCCCACGTGGGGCGTAACCACCACGTTATCCAGAGACAGCAGCGGGTCGTTGGCAGGTATCGGCTCCGGCTCGGTCACGTCCAGCCCGGCCGCGTAGATCCAGCCCTCTTTGAGCGCCGTGTACAACGCTTGGGGGTCCACCACCGGCCCGCGGGCGGCGTTGACCAGCACGGCGGTGGGCTTCATCAACCTCAGCTCCGGCTCGCCGATGTAATGGCGCGTCTCCTCTGTCAAAGGTATGTGTAGTGAAACGAAATCGGACGCGCCAAGCAATTCCGGCAGTTCGGCGTATTCCATCGCAAGTCGGGATTCCAGCTCGGGTTTGCGGGTGCGGGAGTAATAGAGCACGCGCATGTCAAATCCCCTGGCCCGCTTGGCCACCTCCTGGCCAATCTGTCCCATGCCGATAATTCCCAGAGTAGACTCGTGGATGTCCACGCCCAGCCAATGCATTGGATGATGGGCAAGCTGCCAGTTGCCCTGACGAACCCAGCGCTCGCCTTCCCCGATACGCCGGGCCGCGGCCATCAACAGCGCGAAGGCCAGGTCGGCGGTGGACTTGGCGAGAATCCCCGGAGTGTATCCGATCGGGACTCCCCGCCTGGTGGCTTCCGGCAAGTCCACGTTGTCCAGCCCAACGGAGAGCTGGCTAATGACCTTCAATCCCGGAGCCGCGTCCAGCAGAGGGCCGTCAATCCGGTCCATTACGTTGGTCAGCAACCCGTCCACCTGGGCGGATTTCTCTCGCAATATCTCGGGCGAGGGAGGAAGCTCACCGGGCCAAACCTCCACCAGCGCGGATTGCGAGATTAGCTCCAGAGCTGGGTCCAAGATCTGGCGGGTAACGAACACCTTGGGCAAGGCCATATTGAATCTTCCTGGATCAAGGATTGCCCAGAATTGTAGTGAAGCCGCTGAGGATTTTCCAGCGGCTCTTTTTATCGGGGAAACCCGGAGTGCTATACTTAGCCGACTTTTGCGCGGCTGGGGGAAGAAATGGCCCTGTTTTTGAACGAGCGAGAGGTGGCGCAGCTGCTGCCGATGAAGGAATGCATCGATGTGCTGGAGCAGGCCTTCGGCCACGCCGGCCGGGGGCAAACGGAGGTCAAACCCCGTTCCCGCATCCGCATGCCCAACGGATTTTTCCATTTCATGGCTGCTGCCGACGCCGAGCATGGGGTGTTCGGCTACAAGGCCTACCCGTCCTTCGCCGGTCCCGGAGGTAGCAAATTTTTGACGATGCTGTACGACTACGAGTCGGGGCAGCTGCTGGCCTGCCTGGAATCGGGGCGCATGGGGCAAATCCGCACCGGAGCCGCCACCGGATTGGCCAGCAAGTATATGGCCCGAGAAGATTCGGAAATCGTTGGGGTCATCGGCTCCGGATTCCAAGCCAGAACCCAGCTGGAGGCAGCCTGCGCGGTGCGTGACATCAAGAAGGCCCGGGTATACAGCCGGCGGCAAGAACGTCGGGAGGAGTTCGCCGGGCAAATGTCGGAGCGCTTGGGTCTGGAGGTGGAGCCGGTGGAGAGTGCCCAAGACTGTGTTACCGGCGCGGACATCGCCATCACCATTACCTCGGCCCGGGACCCGGTATTACAGGGGGAGTGGCTAAAGCCCGGGGCTCATGTCAACGCAGCGGGCGGCAACCACTGGATGCGAAGAGAAATAGATGAGGAAACTGTCACCCGCTCCGAACTGATAGTCGTGGACGACCTGGAGCAGGCGAAGACCGAGTGCGGCGACCTGCTGGCTCCCGAAGCCCGAGGCACTTTCCGCTGGGATATGGCGCACGAACTGCGGGACCTGGTGTCGGGGAAGGTTCCCGGCCGCCCTTCGGAACAGTCCATCACCCTGTTCGAATCCATGGGCGTGGCTCTGGAGGACATCGCGGCGGCGCAACTGGTTTTCCGCAAGGCAGTGGACCAGGGAATAGGAGTTGAGCTGCCGTTCTAGGATTGGGGTGAAATAACACCTCAGCCTGTCCTGACCAAGGGAGGGGCTTTTCACACAGGCTCATGGGGCCAAATATACAAGCAAGGACCCGTCCAGTATCTCTAACCGGACGGGTCCTTGCTGTTCAGTGCTGGGCTAGGCCCGTTGGCCGAGGGTGGTCGGGGCTATACGCTGCGACCTCCCAACTGCTTTAGAGTCTCCGATTCCGCCACCGCGCGGGTAATCCGCTCGTGCTCGGTCATGGGTGGACCGGACAGCCAGTCGTAAATCGCGACGATCTGATGCCCCAGCTTGGGTAAAATCCCCTTTTCCTGTAGATGTAAATGAAATGCCATCTTTGGTCTCCTTTGGTCGCTTTGGACCCTTTTTATTGACGCCTGCTGGGGTTTGCCTCAGAACTAACGATGCCTGGCTATATGGCTGCTGTCAATAGTGTTTGGCTTCCAACATCATCTATACGAATAATACACCCAGGGCGGCATCATGTCAACGCATAGTGCCTTAGTGGCAGTATTATAAAACCTAATGACAACCGGCTTCACACAGTAGGCACAGGTTATTTGAAATAGGTGGGCCCGGCCGCCCGGACAGCCGCTCATACCAAACCCAAGACGGGGTATACATGGACGGTCATACCGTCCACTGCGGGCTTCCGAGTGGCTTTGGCTTGGCTGGCTTTAACTTAGGAAGAGGGTTCAAGGGACCGGTTGCGCGAGGAACAGGAGCTTGACGCCCGCCGATGGGCGCAGCGGCTCCGATTCGCCGGTTCATATAGAAGCGTGGCTACATGCCCAATTTGCCGGGATTGAGAATATTGGCCGGGTCCAGGGTCTGCTTCCACTGCCGGATCACGTCATGGCCCACGCCCATTTCCCGAGCCAGCAGGTGGTTCAGCTTGATTCCAACGCCGTGGCAGTATTCCATTACGCCGCCCATATCCTGGGCCAGGGTCAGTACCCGCTCCACAGCATTGCCGAAATTTTTCCGGAAGTCGTCATCGCCATCCTCTTCCGGAACCACCATCATGGAAAAAAGCTCAGGACGGCTCCAGATGGCGTACTCGACCACTCGGACCCGGTAGGAGGATAGAATTTTCTCCGCCTGTCGCCGGTACTCCAGAACCTGGCTGACGGGCAATCCCAGGTGCAAGTAGTCAAAGCCTCGGGCTCTACGCCGGTTCCAGCGCTCCTTGCGCGATTTGCCCAGGGCGGTCCGCTTATAATTTTCGGCCGATTCGTGGCGGTCGGCCCAATAATCGAGGGTCGGCTCCGGTCCCAGGTCCCGGCCGCCAAATTCGCTGCATACCTGTCTGGCTCGCTTTTCCTGGGCGGTCACGCCCTCCCTGAAGCCTTCAAACAGCAAATACAGCCGAATTCGATCCTCATCTTCGGTCAGATCTAGCAACGTGGGCCGAATGCCCAGGGCGTGCAGCTCGGCGGATGCTCGAAAACCCTGGTCAAAACTCTCGAAGTCCACGGCTGCGAAGACCTGGGATTCAGGCAGCCGGAATACCTTGATGGTGGCCCGGGTAATCACCCCGAACACTCCTTCGCTGCCGATGAACAAATGATTCAAATTGGGGCCTGAAGAGTATTGGGGTACCGACCGAGTCGTAATGATCCGCCCGTCGGGTAGGACCACCTCCATTGCCACCACCTGGTCTCCCATGGGGCCGTGGGCTCCCGCCCGGTATCCCACGCCGTTGGTGGAAATCGTGCCGGCTACGGTGGCGATGGGTACGCTGTAAGGGTCGTGTCCGGGCATCAATCCCCGTTCAAATAGAGCGTCCTCAAGGTCTTCCAGCACCACGGCGGCCTCCACGGTAGCCGTCATGTCCAGCGGATTGATCTCCAGGATGCGGTTCAATCTCCGCAGGTCCAGGATGACGCCCCCCCGCACCGGTAGCACGCCTCCCATTACGCCGGTTCCCCCGCCGTAAGGTATCACTGGCGTCCCGGCATCCTGGGCCCAGGCCAAAACCTGGGACACCTCGGCGGTGGAGCCGGGGCGCACCACCAGGTCGGCCAGCCGCTCGAAAGCCGCTTCGGCTCCAAAAGCGCGGGACGGAGTTAGGGCATCGCCAGAGTATCGATCCAGGTCGTAGGGGTCGGCCAGGACGTGTTCGCTACCCACTATTTGGGTGAGGGATTTCCATTCTGGGCGTTCAATCATGGGAGTAATAAAAACTCATTGTCTAGATGGGGAACCAAGGGGGATCTAAAAGCTCAAGAGACATGTTTGTGAAAGCGTGAGACCCCGGCTCACCCTTTAGCATGCGCTACGGGCTGCTGCCACTGGAGGGTAGCCACTAGAGGGTGGCCACTAGAGGATGGCCACTACAGGATGGATTGATATTGCCACTCGGAACCCTGCGGCGTGTCTTCAACCGTAACGCCCTGTTTGGCTAGTTCGTCCCGTATCTGGTCCGCCAAAGCATACTGCTTGGCCCTCCGCAGCTCCTGTCGCGTATTAACCAGCAGGTCTATAAAGGGTTTGGCCGCCAGGCGGTGCTGGTCCCCAGAGGCCCTTTCCTGGAAGGTCAACCCCAGAATCCCTCCCAGCTCCCGTAGGGTGTCCTGGGCCGGGGCGGCGTTATGGCCCGCCTCCACGGCCCGGTTTATCTCCCGCGCCAGGTCAAACAGGCACGCGAGGGCCCGGGGAGTGTTCAGGTCGTTGTCCATTGCGTTGAGAAACCGGTCCCGGAAGGGCTGGGGATCCAGTAGTTCTTGATTGGAATCGTCGGAATCGGCAGAACCCGCGGGCCGCAGGGCATGCCGCAAGCGTTCCATGCTTCGTTCCCGGGCAGCAGCGCCCGCCGAGCTGTAGCTCAAGGGACTACGGTAATGAGAGTCCAAAAAATAAATCCGCAAGGCATCGGGGCTGTATTGGGCCAGGGCCTCTTCCGCCGAAACCAGGTTGCCCAGGGATTTGCTCATCTTATCTTCGCCCAGCTGGAGGAGGCCGTTGTGCACCCAGTGGCGAGCGAAGGGGGTCCGGCCGGTGTATGCCTCGCTCTGGGCGATCTCGTTCTCGTGGTGGGGAAAGACCAGGTCATGTCCCCCGCCGTGGATGTCCAGGGGGTCGCCCAGCCGATCCAGCGCCATGGTGGTGCACTCAATGTGCCAACCGGGCCGTCCCGGTCCCCAAGGGCTGTCCCAGGTCGGCTCGCGGGGTTTGGCCGCTTTCCAGAGGACGAAGTCCATGGGATGCTCTTTGTTCTCATCCACCTGCACTCGCGCTCCAGCGATCATCCCATCCAGCGTACGGTGGCTCAGCTTGCCATAGTCCTCGCTCTTGGTGACCCGGAAGTAGACATCGCCCCCGGAAGCGTAGGCAAACCCCTTCTCAATCAGGGTTTCAATGGTTTTTATTATTGCGGGAATTTCTTGGGTGGCCCGGGGGTAGGAATCGGCACGCTGAACATTCAGACTGTCCATGGCAGTGAAGAAGTCGCTAATGTACCGGTCTGTCAGCTCCTCTCCGCTGATCCCCGCTTCCTGAGCTCGCTGGATTATCTTGTCATCGACATCGGTGAAGTTTTGGACGTACTTTACCCGGTACCCCAAGAATTCCAGGTAGCGGCGCAGGGTGTCAAAA
>JADFQT010000133.1 GCA_022561675.1 Chloroflexota bacterium | reverse complement strand
CCAGAGGCAGGGCCACGCTAGCCGCGGTCAGCATGGTTCCGGGGCTGGACAGCCTGGTCAGATCCAGGGTGCCCGGATCCCCGCTCAAGAACACCCCGACCAGGGCGATAAGCATGGCGGCGCTGCCGAAAATGGTGAAGATCAGGAATTTCATGGCTGAATATTCTTTGCGGCCACTTCCCCACACCGAGATGAGCATGTACATGGGCACCAGCTCCAGTTCCCAGAAAAGGAAGAACAGCAGCAGGTCCATGGAGACGAACACGCCCATAATTGCTGTTTGCAAGAGCAGCAGCCAGGCGAAGTACTCCCGCACTCGCATCCCAATATGCCACGAGGCCAAAATGGCGCAGAAGCCCAGCAATCCCGTCAGCAGCACCAGCGGCGCGCTGAGGCCATCCACAGCCATCAGGTAGCTGGCCTGGAAGGAATCGCTGGTTATCCAAGCAAAGCGGTCCACCAACTGGAAGCGGTCCGCGGCATCCGCCGGGTCGAAAAGCACGAACACCAGAATGGAGAGCGCCAGGTCTGCCAGGCCCACCAGCGCGGCCACCACGCGAACATTGCGGTCGCCCCGGACCAGGAGCAAAATCAGCAAAGCTCCCAGGGCCGGAAGAAATACGGTGGCGGTCAGGAGACCGGTGAATCCGGTTACTGGGCTGATTTCCATGGGCTAACTCCTGATCCCCCTTCCGAAGATCAGGAATGCCACCAGAATGACGAGGGCGCCAAAAATCAGGAAGGTCCCGTAGAATTGGACCTGCCCGGTTTGCAACGCGGTTACCAACCGCCCGCTGGTGCGGAAGGTTCCGCCCAACAGGTCGACAAAACCGTCCACCAGCGTCCGGTCCACCCAGTCGGTGATGGCGACCAACCCCTGGTAGAACCAGCGGCGCACTATTAAATCTTCGTAGAGATAGTCCAGGTAGTATTTGTTCGTCAGCAACAGATGCAACGGTCTGGCCCGTTCCAGAGGCTCGACAAGATCAATCGCCTCACCCTGTTTTCGCGAGTAAAGCCGCGCCGCCAGGCCGATCCCCACCAGCGCGACTACCGTCGAAACCAACGCCATCCCGAAACTGAAGCTGGGAATGCTGGGCTGGGCAAAAGTCAGACCCTCTCCCAGGTATTCGGTTATCCAATGCTTGGGAACCTGTATCAGCGGCAAGGCACTCCACTGCGGGTTCGCCAGGTAACCCGCCACTACCGCAAAAAATCCCAGAAACGCCATTGGGGCCAGCATAACCAGCGGGGATTCGGCCAGGTGAACCTGGCCCGAAACGCCGGAGGGTAGGGGCAGCTGGGCTTCTTCCGCATCCTTTAACTCCTGCTCTCCACCCCCCCGGAACTGGCCGTGGAAAGTCATGAAGATCATCCGGAAGGTGTAGAAAGCGGTAAGCAGCACCCCAACGATCAGCAGAACGAAGGTCGCCTGAGCCGCCGGGTTGTCCCGCTCCATCCAGACGGACAGCAATATTTCGTCCTTGCTCCAGAACCCGGCCAGCGGGACTATACCCACCAGGCTCAGGCCTCCTATCAGCATCAGCAGATAGGTCCACGGCATCTGCCGCCGCAGCCCGCCCATGTATCGCATGTTGAAAGTACCGCTGGCGTGGTTGACGCTGCCGGCGCATAAGAACAGCAAAGCCTTGAAAAAGGCGTGGGTAAAGAGATGAAACAGCGCGGCGCCATAGGCCCCCAGTCCCAACGCCGCCATCATGTAACCCAGCTGGCTGATGGTGGAGTAGGCCATCACCCGCTTGATGTCGTTCATTACCAATCCCATGGTGGCCGCCATGAAAGCGGTGAATCCGCCGATGAGGGCGACTACGGTCATGGTCTGAGCGGTTTGCTGAAAGACCGGGAAAAACCGGCCCACCAGGAATACGCCCGCCGCCACCATGGTCGCCGCGTGGATCAGGGCGCTGACCGGCGTGGGGCCCTCCATGGCATCGGGAAGCCAGGTGTGAAGGGGGAATTGGCCCGACTTTCCCGCGGCGCCCGCGAAGATCCCCAGGGTCACCCAGGTCAGGGCGACTCCCGCCAGGATGCCCGAACCCCCGTCAAGTGCCGGTTGCGCCGCGGCCCAAATATCCGGTATGTGCAGGGCGTTCAGCCCGGCGGCCGCGAACTCGTCCGCCTTGAAGAAGAGAAAGATTATCGCCAGCAGGAAACCCACGTCGCCGATGCGGGTAACGATGAAGGCCTTCTTGGCCGCGGCGGCCGCCGCCGGGCGGTCGTGCCAGAAGCCGATGAGCAGATACGAGGCAAGCCCGACCAATTCCCAGAAGGCGTAGAGCTGAAGGATGTTGACGGACAGGACCAGGCCCAGCATGGCGGCGGTGAAGAGGGCCATGTAGGCGAAGTAGCGGGAAAAGCTGGGGTCGTGGCGCATGTAACCCAGCGAGTATATCTGGATCATCAGGCTGACTCCCGTCACCACCACCAACATGATGGCGGTTAGGGGGTCCAGAAGCAGACCCATCTGGATCTGGGCGCTCCCCAAGTCCAGCCAGGTATGGACTGGGAACTCCAGGCTGGCTCCGCGGTGGGCGGCGTCGGCGTCATTGACGGCCCACAGCGCCCATAGGGAGAGACCGAAGGCGACGGCGAGGCAGAGGATTAAGAGCAGGCCGCTGAGAAGGGAGTAACGATTCAGGAAGGGCCGTATGATCAGAGATGTGATGAGGAAGGCCGCGACCGGCAGGAAAAGGATAGACCAGACGACCGCTTCCGAGGGCATCTACAGCTTCCTCAGGATCTCTTCGGCAACGTGCTCCCGACCCTTGGGCACGTATATTAGAAAGGGAACCCGCTCCGCCCAGTCCAGGATATCTCCCTCGGGCAGGAGCTTGGTGGGCAGGCCCTCGCCCTCCAGCACCTCTTTCCACATTTCCGCCAGCATTAAGTTAGGCGCCCTTTTGAACTCTACCCACATACGTTCCCGGTAAGCCGCCCTGCCTTCCAGAATTTTTCCTGATTTAACCCTAGTTTGTGTATAAGAGGGTGTTTAATAAGTCCCTCCCCTTACCAAGGGGAGGTTAGGTGGGGTTGGTAGACCCCCTCTAAATCTCCCCTTTAGCAAGGAGGAGACATTAGGTTTTTAAACACGGCCTCTAAAGTTAGTCCCACCCCCGGGTGGGGGGTCCCATCAAGGGGTCCAGCACCCAGCCGCGCCGTCTAGTTTCTCAGCTGAGTCGCTTGGGACAGGTCCACCGACTCGGTGTTCCGGTACATGGCCAGCACTATGCCCAACCCCAGGGCGATTTCCGCCGCCGCTACGGTTATGACGAACACGGCGAATACCTGACCCGTCAGGGCATTGGCCAGGTTATCCTGCAAACCCTGGGGAGCCACGAACTTGGCCAGGGCCACCAGGGTCAGATTCACCGCGTTGAACATAATTTCCAGGGACATTAAAACGGCGATTACGTTGCTTCTGGCCAGTGTGCCGTACAACCCAATGGCGAATAGGATGGCAGAGACGATGAGCAAGGCCTCCAGCGACATGGGCTAAGCCCTCCCCGGGGGCCGCGCCAGGGCCAGTCCGCCGATTAACGCCGCCAATAGCAGGACCGAAACCGCCTCAAAAGGCAAAACGAAGGGGCCTATAAGCAGGTCGGCCAGGCCTGCCTTTTCCGCCTGCAACCGCTCCTCATCGGAAAGTGCTCCCGCTCGCTCCAGGACTTCCAAAGCTTCTGGCGACAAGACATTCACCGATTGGGTCTGAACCAGGTCCACCCCGGTCTTTGCTCCGTCGGGGATAAGATTCCATTCGGTGCTGGTCGCCACCACTACCAGGGCGGCCAGGAGCAGCGTCGAAAACAGGACCGCCGGTATTTGCAGCCGGTTGGGAAGGTTGCCTTGCCGAACGTTTCGAGTCAGCATGATGGCGAAGATGAAAAGAATGGAGATGGCGCCCACGTAGATCAAGACCTGGACTACCGCCAAGAACTCGGCGCTAAGCAGTACGAAGAAACCGGCCATCGCAATGAAGACCCCGGCCAGCAGCAAAACCGCCCGAAACAGGTCTCGGACCAGTACCACGCCCAGCGCTGCGCCGATGGCGGCTACCGACAGGACCCAGAAAACGACGTCCTGAACGATGTCCTGGAAAAGCATCTAGGCGGGGTCCTCCGAGCGTCCGTCAGCCGAGGCTCTGTCAGCCGGCTCCGGCTGCGAGCCCAAGCTCCCTGCTTCCGAGTCTTTGACTGGTGAGCTACCCTCAGCCTGCGCCAAACGCATGCCGGCCTTCTCGCCCTGGTGCCAGCGCCAGGACTCCCTCCCAACCTCTCGCCACCCCAAGGGGCGGCCGCTGTTCGGCATATAGCCGGCAGCTTCCAATTGGGGCCGGTACCAGGTGCTGGGATGCTTGTCCGATTGACGAAGCTGGTCGATGGTGATCACCATATTTTCCCGGCTGTACTGCCCTTCCTCAAATCCGCTTCCCATGAACAGAGCATCGTAGGGACAGGCTTCCACGCAAAGCCCGCAAAACATACACCGTTGCAGATCAATGTCAAAGACCTCCAGCAGGTATTTGTCCCCCTCTTTGGGAGCGGTTTCGCTGGGGCTGGTTACGATTTTAATTATGCCCAACGGGCAGTATTTGGCGCAGGAGGCGCAGCCGGTGCAGCGCTCCTCATACCAAACAAACTCCTCACCCCGAAACCTGGGGTGCTGTTTTAACCGTTGCTCTGGATACTGGATAGTAAAGGGTTTTCTGACCAAATTCTTCAAAGTGACCAGCAACCCTCTTGCCATCGCCGAGCCGTACATCCTACCTCACCCTAACCGGATACAACTAGCTGGATTCAATCGTGGGAACCCCCGGCACCACCCTGGCGCCGGCCGGGCTGGAACCCGGCCTGGCCTTTTCCCGCATCAGCCTGCCAAACAACGGGACACAGACCAGGGCCAGCGGCAGGTTGATACCAACCATGATCCACTGCTCAACCGTGGTGGCCCCACTGTCGGGCAGGAAGAACACTTCTAGTGTCGTGGCGGCCAGATTTATCAGGCTCAATGGCAGCATGACCTTCCAGCAAAAACCCATTATCTGGTCGATGCGAAGCCGGGGGTAGGTAGCTCGTATCCAGCTGAACAGCGCCACCACCAGGATGGTCTTGAGCAGGAACCAGAGCCACCCCAGATATTCGGCGAAGGGCCCGGCCCATCCTCCCAGGAACAGAGTAGTTATCAACGCCGCCACCACCAGCACTCCACCGAATTCGGCGGCCTGGATCAACGCAAACTTGATGCCACTATATTCGGTGTGGTACCCGGCGATTATTTCCGACTCGGCTTCAGCCACGTCGAAGGGAGTCCGATTTAGCTCGGCGGACATGCCGGCCAGGAAGAGAAAGAAGGCCAGGGGCTGCACCAGAATGAAGGGAACCTGCTGGGCCTGGACTATGGTTCCCAGGGACATGGAGCCAGCGATCATCACGACGCCCAGTAGCGACAGCACCACCGGAACCTCATAGCTGATTAAAACGGCCACTCCTCGGGCCGCTCCGAAGAGGGCGTACCGGTTATCCGAGGACCAGCCAGCCATGAATAAGGCCACCGCCGTCAGAGAGCTGACCGCCAAAAAGTAGAGCACTCCCACGTTGAGATCTGCCAAGGCAGTGTCCTTGGCGAAGGGTATCACCGCCGTCATAAGGATCACGGACAGCACCATAAAAATCGGGACCAGGGTGAAGGCGATGCGGTCGGCCCCGGCCGGAATCAGGTCTTCCTTGGTCAGCAGCTTGATGAAATCAGCTATGGGTTGCAACGTACCGAAGGGGCCCCAACGATTGGGACCGATCCGGTTATGGAAACGGCCCAGCAGGCGACGCTCCATCCAGCTAATCGCCGCCGCTCCTAGAAGCACGGCGTTGACCAGGATCAGCATGATGACCATCCCGGCAATCAGGTACGACAACCAGCAGGGCAAGAAAGAAGACGCGCCGTCATAAATGAGGCGGAACAGAGGGTTTTCCCGAAGGATGCTCTCCCCGCAGTGAGACGTGAACATGCTAACGGTCCACTTCTCCCATGTTGATGTCCACGCTGCCCAGGGAAATGATCATGTCGGCCAGCTTCCAGCCGACTAGCAGATGCTCTGTTACGGTAAGGTTGATCAGGGATGGAGAGCGGATTTTACACCGGTAGGGAGAAATGCCGCCATCGCTGACCAGGTAGAAGGCCAACTCTCCCTTGGAGGCTTCCACCCGGCCGTAGGCTTCAGCCCCCGGCTCGGCGCGCAGCACCAGGGGCAAGTCCGGCAGCCGAACTGGGCCAGGCTCTATCTGGGCAACGCATTGGTCGATTATCCGCAGGCTCTGCCGCACCTCCTGCATTCGAACCCAAAAACGGTCGTAGTTATCCCAATTGGTGCCGATGGGGACATCGAACTCCACCTGGTCGTAGGCATCGTAGGGCTCCATCTTGCGCCAGTCCCAGTTGACCCCGCTGGCCCGGAGCACGGGGCCGCTAACCGAGCAGTTGATAGCGACATTGGGCGGTAGGGGGCTGACACCGCGAGTCCGGGCCAGCAGAATCTCGTTCTCCATCAAGAGCTGTTCCAGCTCAGAGAACTCGGCGCGAAAATCCTCCAAGAACCTTTCCAAAGCCGGCCAAAAGTCCGGTGGAGTATCGGCGAACACACCGCCGGGCCTCATGTAGCTGACGGTGATGCGGGCCCCGCAGAGCATCTCGAACAGATCGAGGATTCGCTCCCGGCTGCGAAAGGTGTACATCAAAGGAGTGCCGAAAGCACCCATCTCCTGGACAAAGAAGCCAACAGCTATCAGGTGGCTGGCGATCCGTTGCAGCTCGGCCGCCAGGGTCCTCAGATATTTGCCCCGGGGCGGCGGCTCTATCCCCACCAGTTTCTCCACCGCCAGACAGTAGGCCTGGTTATTGATCATGGGGGAGGTGTAGTCCAGCCGGTCGGTAAGGGTAATGACCTGGACGTAATTGCGCTCCTCGGCCAGCTTTTCCGAACCCCGGTGCAGGTACCCCAGCACCGGCTCAACCTCGAGGATATCTTCCCCGTCGAAGGTAATGCGCAGCCGGAACACCCCGTGGGTACTGGGGTGCTGCGGCCCCACATTGACCGTCATCGGTTCGGTGCGAATGGTCATGAACGTTGCCTTAATCGTTGCCTTCGAATGAGTTTCACAAGCTGATTCTCCCCCCTTGCCAAGCGGG